>CAZFXK010000011.1:0-34922 GCA_964522975.1 uncultured Bacteroides sp.
TCTTTGGAAAAACCCTGTGTATTTGTAAATACAGGTATATCTTCTATAATAGTTGGAACACCAGCTATAACTAGTTCCATGGAAGGGATAATATAAATGGGATAACGTTGAGCTCCTCCAACCCCTGCCATTCCTAATATATCTTTAATCCCTTCTTTTTTAATCCCTTCTTTGTTTTCTTGAAAATAGTTGGAATACAAAGCGATTCCTCCGCCAGTGTCTAAATGAAGAGGTGTTTTGACTTCGTTTAATACTACTTCAATATAAGGTTGTCCATTCTGGAAAATAATGTTTCTTTCATTTACTGAAGTAGGGGAATGAAGAGGAAATGAAATTTTATTCTCTGTTGAGAAAATTTGTATTTCACCCACTAAATCCATGAAATGACGACCTAAAACAGCATTAACTTCTGTAATGATGGTGTCATTATATGAGATTTTATTATCAGGAAATACCAGTGTCCAGAAATTACGATAAATAATATTGCCAATTAGTAAACTATCTATAAAGCCAATATGTGTTTCTTCAGTAGTTGCAATCCCTTCTATGGGGAATGTCTGTTCAAAAACTTTGATATGGTGTTGTTCTGCAAATTGCTGAGAAATAAAGGCTGGAGCATCTGCTCCTGTGTCAAAAATAAAAAGGACTTCTTTTCCATTAATTGTTGCCGGAATTTTATTTTCCTCCATTAAAGGAACAACACAATCCCTTTGACTCCGCTCAATAGAGCTTTTAGGATAGTCTATTAAAACTTCAGCCTGTTTGAGTATCGTTTTTAGCTGATTAAGGGTGGGGGCGGCAGCATATTGTAAAACCTTTTTATCTTTTAATTGATTTTGAATGAGTTGGTGTGCTTCTTTATATTCACCCTTTTTTATTAAAAGTTTACTCTTGAGGATTATGATGTTCATAACATTCTCAAAACTCAGGTCTTGATGATAGGATTTGAGATTTTCTATTGTTTTGAGAGTGCTATCTGTTTGATTATGAGCATTCAATAATAATGTTTCGGATAAAGCTCTTAATGCAGGGTTTAGCTTCTCTTTATATTTAGGATATAGGCGTTTTAACTCAAAAAAATGATGCCGGCTTATTATTGATTCAATAATGTCATCTGCTCTATTTTCTTGTCCGATTGTGATAAATGGAAAAAACAAGAAACAGAGAGATAAAAAAAGTATAGGTTTATATTTTTTCATTCTATGTTGTTTTCCTTATGACTCTTATGTTAAATCTTATTTTATAGATTCATATTCATCAATAAAAAAGAATTTTTCAAAAATAGATAAAATAATAGAGCTAAAAAGAGTAGAAGTAAAAATAAAACAATCCTTTCTGAATAGAATTCTTATTTTTATGAAATATTGTATCTTTTTTGTTATCTGAACATAAAATAATACTTACTTTTGTTATAAATAAACACAGAGGTCTTGATTTTTGTAATTTAACACGATCAATCGTGATAGAAATAAAAAACTTAAACAAAACTTACTTTGGTGCATCTCCTTTACATGTGTTAAAAGGCATCAATTTATCTATAGCTAACGGAGAGTTTGTTTCCATTATGGGGTCCTCAGGATCGGGAAAGTCCACATTATTAAATGTATTAGGATTATTAGATAATTACGATTCCGGAGAATATTACCTTGATAATATTTTAATAGGGAATCAAACAGAAAATGAAGAAGCTGAGATTAGGAATAAGAAGATAGGATTTGTCTTTCAATCTTTTAACTTAATCTCATTTAAAAATGCCATGGAAAATGTAGCTCTTCCTTTATATTATCAAGGTGTTCGCAGAAAGAGAAGAAACGAATTGGCATTGGAATATTTGGACAAGATGGGAATAAAATCTCATGCTTATCATATGCCTAACGAATTGTCCGGAGGACAAAAGCAACGTGTAGCCATTGCACGGGCATTAATTTCACAACCACAACTCATATTAGCAGATGAACCTACTGGCGCATTAGATAGTCAAACTTCTCAAGAAGTAATGCGTTTATTACGAGAGATTAATCTGGAAAATAATATCACTATGGTAATAGTAACTCACGAACAATCCGTTGCTGATATTACAGATCGTGTAATTCATATAAAAGATGGTATTATCGGTTCCATTGATGTTCATAAACACACCCATAAAGAGGCTATAGAGAAATGTTTGACTTTGACTGGTTTCGAGAAGTAGCATCTACCATAAAGAAGAATAAAGCACGGACTTTTCTCACTGGAGTTGCTGTTGCTTGGGGTATCCTTATGCTTATTGTTTTGTTGGGGGCCGGTAACGGATTGAAGAACGGTATACAATCAAATTTTTCAGGACGGGCACAAAATACAGTGACTCTTTGGCCTGGATGGACTTCTGTCCCTTATAAAGGGATGCCTGCTGTGCGTAGAATTAAGTTCGATGATAAAGTTTACAATTATATATCCAATGATCTTCCAAACGTGGAATACATATCCGCACGGGTTAGTCGGAATGTGACTTTAACCTATGGTAATCAGTACGGGGCGTGGAATTTAAATGGAGTATCACCGGATGCGTCGAAAATATTTCAAATTAAAATAAACAAAGGCCGTTTTATCAATGACATTGACATAAAGCAACGTAGGAAAGTAGTTGTTATCAATGATGACATAGCTCAAGTGCTTTTTCCTAATGAAGACCCTATGGGGAAATTTGTCATTGCTGATAATCTGACTTATCAAGTAGTTGGTTTGTATGAAGATGAAGAAGGGTGGAGTAATCCTCCGGCTTATATTCCGTTTACAACAGCGCAAACATTGTATAGTTTTGGTTATGGATTTCAGCAAATAGATTTTACAGTCCGTAACTTAAATACTAAAAAAGAAAATGATTTGTTTATTACTGAGTTGCGAGAAGCTCTAGGAAAAATGCAATATTTTGAACCTACGGATCTCTCTGCTTTATATATATGGAATACCGCAAAAGATTCCTTGGAGATGCAAGGTTTGTTCTCGGCCATAACATTAGTGGTTATTATTATTGGTTTAGCTTCTTTAATGGCAGGGATTGTGGGAGTAGGAAACATCATGTTAATTACAGTTAAAGAACGTACACGTGAGATTGGTATACGTAAAGCTCTAGGGGCCAAGCCTTTTTCTATTTTAAAATTAATCATATTAGAATCTATAATGATAACTACCCTTGCCGGATATGTAGGAATTCTAATAGGGGTAGGGATAACGGAAGGAGTAGCTACCTTAATTGAAAGTATGCCATCGGATGGACCTTCGATGTTCCAAAATCCGACGGTTAATTTAACCACAGTGATTTTAGCTACACTTTTTTTGATTTTATGTGGAGTCATTGCAGGTTTAATACCCGCTATTCAAGCAACACGGGTAAGTCCAATTGAAGCTATGAGAGCAGAATAATGTAAAAGGGAAATGTTTGATCTAGATAGTTGGAGTGAAATATGGGCAACAATAACCCGCAATAAACTAAGGAGTTTTTTAACGGGATTTGGAGTTTTTTGGGGATTATTCATGTTAATAATACTCATTGGCTTGGGTAATGCTTTTCAAGGTGGGTTAGCCAGTAACTTTGATGGTTTTGCTTCAAATGCTTGTTTTTTTAATACCGGACGGACCAGTGTGGCCTATAAAGGGTTTCGTAAAGGGCGTTGGTGGAATATGACAAATCGAGATATCGATTTAATACGAGAACGTGCCAATACAGTAGACTTAGTTTCCCCCATGCTTTTTGGTGGAGGAGGTGACAAAAATGTAGTAAGGGGAAGGAAATCAGGCTCATATGGCTATCGTGGTGTCTATGGTGAACATTTCAAAATTGAGCAAATGTATACGCTAAAAGGACGCTTGATCAATGAGTTGGATAATCAAGACACCCGAAAAGTTTGTGTAATAGGAAAAACGGTTTATGAAACACTTTTTGATATGGGGGAAGATCCTATAGGAGAGGTTATTCGTTTAAATGGGATCTATTTTCAAGTAATTGGGGTAATTAGTCCCAAATCAAATGCCTCAATAGGAGGAAGACCGGAGGAGAGTGTATTTATTCCTTTTCGCACCATGCAGTTGACCTTTAATCAGGGAGATATAGTACATTTCTTAGCTTGTACTACTAAACCAGGTATAGCAGCTTCTGCTGTTGAGGAACAGGTTTCAACCATTCTTAAGGCTGCAAATCATATTGCCCCTGATGATAATAAAGCTCTTTATGCCTTTAATATTGAGAAACAATTCCAACTTTTTAATAATCTCTTTTTAGGAGTAGATTTCTTAATTTGGATTGTTGGTATTGGGGCTTTATTCTCAGGAATTATTGGTATAAGTAACATTATGATGGTAACCGTTCGTGAAAGAACTCGTGAGATTGGAGTGAGGAGGGCCATAGGGGCCAAACCCAGATCTATTGTAATGCAAATTGTGAGTGAGAGTTTTGTTCTTACAGCCATATCCGGCGTTCTTGGTTTTTTAGTCGGAGTATTATTATTGGAAGGGATTAGCTCAGTAATGTCCATGTCTCCATCAACTGGAGAGGAGGGTTTTTTTATTGAACCTTTCATCTCTTTCCGGATAGCTGTTGTAGCCATTATCATATTAATACTTTCTGGAATTGCTTCAGGATTAATGCCGGCATACAGGGCGTTGAAAATTAAAGCAATTGATGCAATTCGTGATGAGTGAAAAATAGCTGAATGGAACGACTTATACAGATAGAGAAATGAAGAGAAACAAAAATAAGAGAAATCTAAAAACAAGATACTATAATGGGAAAAATTCTTAGAACTTTGGTGCTTATTGGAGTTGTAGCGGTGTTCATAACCACCTTTGTTTGGCTTTGGAATAAGTCAAAACCTAAAGAAACATATTATGAAATAGTAGAAATAGAAAAAGGGACAATAGAGAATACCTCGGTAGCAACGGGTGAGGTGGCTCCACGTGATGAGGTATTGATAAAGCCTCAGATTCCGGGTATTATTTCATCTGTACATAAAGAAGCCGGAGATTATGTACAAGAAGGGGATGTGATTGCCACAGTAAAAGTGGTGCCTGAAATGATTGATCTGAATAGCTCAGAATCTCGTGTAAATGTAGCAAAAATAAACTTAGATCGTATTCAAGCAGAATATGAGCGTCAAAAGATGCTATTTGATAAAGGGGTGATAGCTAGAGAGGAGATGGATCAATCAGAAGCAGATTATAAAAAAGCATTAGAGGAACTTGAAAACGCAAGAGATAATTATGATATTGTACGTACGGGTATGTCTTCTAAAACAGCTCAATATAGCAACACACAAATACGTTCAACTATTACAGGCATGATATTAGATGTTCCCGTTAAAGTTGGTAATTCAGTAATTCAATCAAATACCTTCAATGAAGGAACAACTATTGCCGTTGTCGCTGATATGAACGATATGATTTTTATTGGCGATTTAGATGAAACTGAAGTTGGGCGTGTGCATACTGGAATGCCAATCAAACTTTCCATTGGTGCTTTAGAAAATTACACTTTCGATGCAGAACTGGAGTATATTTCACCCAAAGGCAAAGAGGAGAGTGGGGCAATTCTTTTTGAAATTAAAGCTGCTGCAGTTATTCCGGATTCCGTGAAAATACGTGCAGGATATAGTGCAAATGCCGAAATTGTATTAGCTCGAGTGGAAGATGCAATTTGTGTACCCGAAAACTCCATTGAATTTTCAGGAGACTCTACTTTTGTTTATGTTTTGAAATCTGAGAATGAAACAAAACAAGATTTTGATAAGCGTTCTATACAAATAGGCTTGTCAGATGGCATTAAAGTAGAGGTGAAAGGGGGGCTTTCTCTTGGAGAAAAGGTTAGAGGTAATGAAATATTCGATAAAAAACAGTTGCAGGCTCATGCTAATTAATGAAGAAGAAAAATCTATGATACGCAAACTATTTTTAGCTGTTGTATTCTTATTGCCGGTTATTCTATTTGCACAGCAAAAATGGACTCTTCGGCAATGTGTGGAATATGCGATTGAAAATAACATCAATCTGAAGCAACAAGAGGTTGCTGTAAGTCAATCTGACTTAGCTGTTAAAACCAATCAATATAGTCGTTTACCTGATTTAAACGTTGGAATGGGGCAAAACTTTAGTTTTGGACGTTCTACAAATGTAGCCACACAAATTTCTGAAAGTCAAAATTCAATGTCAACGAATTTTAATGTACATTCATCGCTTCCTTTATTCACGGGTTTTAGAATTCCAAATGAAGTAAAAGCTAGCAAGTTAGATTTGTTAGCGACTGTTGAAGGTTTGAATAAGGCAAAAGAAAATTTAGAAATTCAAGTGACAACCTATTTTTTAGAAGTGTTATTCAAGAAAGAATTATTGAAAATTGCTGAAGACCAAGTAGCACAAACTAAAGAGCAGGTAGAGAAAACGCGCATTTTGTATGAAGGGGATAAAGTTCCTTTAGCACAACTTTATGACATTAAGGCGCAATTGGCGAATGATGAATTGAATCGTCAAAATGCTCAAAATAATTTAGAATCTTCTCTATTGGATTTATCACAAGCCTTAAATTTACGTGATATCAGTCAATTTGATATTCAAGAACCACGAATGGGTGATGTCATAGCTGAAAATATCAGTAGTATTCTTCCTCCCGAAGAAATTTATCAACAAGCCATACAAATAAAACCACATATTAAAGAGGCTTCTTATCGATTAGAAGGAGAAAAACATCGTTTAAAAGTGGCGCAGGCTGCTTATTGGCCTACTTTGAGCTTTAGTATGAGTTATTCTACAGGATATGGACGAAGATCAGGTGCTGAGAATATTATCTTTAAGCGACAATTAAAAGATAATTCCAGCGAAGTATTAGGTTTTAGCTTAAACATTCCCATTTTCAACCGGCTTCAAACTCGAAATCGTGTAAAAGATGTTCGGATGTCACTGCTTAACCGCAATTTAGAGTTAGATTTTGTAAAACAAGTCTTTTTTAAAGAGATTCAACAGGCTTACCAGAGTGCAACTGCTTCTCAAATTAAATACGACTACACAGTGAAGGCATTGGATGCAGCAAAAGAAGCTTATCATTATGCGCAAGAGAAATATAATGTAGGTCGATCTACAGTCGTTGAATTAAATGAAGCAAAATTAAAATATGTAACCAGTCAGTCGGAACAAGTACAAGCAAAATATGACTTCTTGTTTCGTGCTAAAATATTAGATTTTTATAGAGGGTATCCAATTCGCATAGAGTAATTCATTTTTTTGAGTGTACTAAGTATCGGTTTTTAAAAGGTTCTATGATTCA
The DNA here is from genome assembly GCA_964522975.1 of uncultured Bacteroides sp. GTDB lineage: Bacteria > Bacteroidota > Bacteroidia > Bacteroidales > Bacteroidaceae > Bacteroides_E. The sequence goes on from CAZFXK010000011.1 coordinate 7,289, forward strand.
TTGTGTATGATATAGAACCTTTTTTAGTTTTTCTCCTAAATTCTCGATTTGGGAGAAAAAGAGTACGTTATTTGTTTATTTTTAAGATAAATAATGGAAGTGGGACTATTCAAACAAGCTTCTGTTCTTTTGTAAAGTGTAAAATTAGATATTTTTTACTTTTAATTCATACCGAATGCTTATCTTTGAATAAACTAAATTCATATTTTTTATGAAAAAAATTCTTTTAATGACTTGGTTTTTAGGAGCATTATTAATGCCACTATCTGCTCAGTTATCAAATCAAATCGTTCAATCCTTAAAGAAAGGAGATGTGAATGCATTTTCCCATTTTTTTGGAGAAGAGATAACCTTGATCATTGGTAAAGAAAGTACTGAACTTAACAAAGAGGAGGCCAAATCAAAACTCAATGATTTTTTTATCCAAAATAAAGTTGTGGATTTTGAATTGAAACATCAAGGAGATCGTAATAATTCGGCTTATATTATAGGTACATTAATAACTTCAAATGGAGAATTTAGATTGAATTGTTTTTTGAAAAAGACCAGTGAAAATTTGTTTATAGATCGTATACGAATAGAAAAATAAGAATGAAAGAAAAAGAATTAATTGATAGACTAATTGATTTAGCTTTTGCTGAAGATATAGGAGATGGAGACCATACTACTCTTTCTAGCATCCCTGAAACCGCAATGGGAAAATCTGAATTATTAATTAAAGAACCCGGCATTTTGGCTGGTGTTGAAATGGCTAAAGAAGTATTGCATAGATTTGATCCTGAGTTAAGAATAGAAATATTTATTAATGATGGTGAGTTTGTAAAACCCGGTAATGTTGTTATGACAATCGAAGGGAAAATTCAGTCCTTATTACAAACTGAACGTATAATGTTGAATATTATGCAACGAATGAGTGGTATAGCTACAATGACTCATAAATATGTTCAACAAGTTAAAGGAACAAAAGCTAAAGTTTTAGATACAAGAAAAACAACTCCAGGCATGCGAATGTTGGAAAAGAAAGCCGTAAAAATTGGAGGTGGAGAAAATCACCGAATAGGATTATTTGATATGATTTTATTAAAAGATAATCATATTGATTTTGCCGGAGGTATTGATAAAGCCATTCAAGCTGCTAAATCTTATTGTATTGAAAAAGGTAAAGATTTAAAGATTGAAATTGAAGTTCGCAATTTTAATGAATTAGAAGAGGTTCTTAAAATTGGAGGGATTGATCGCATTATGTTAGATAATTTTTCTCCTACCGAGACTAAGAAGGCGGTAAATTTGATTAATGGTAGATATGAAGTAGAATCATCAGGAGGAATTACATACGAATCCATTCGAGAGTATGCTGAAACTGGAGTGGACTATATTTCAGTAGGAGCTTTAACTCATTCTGTCAAGGGTTTAGATATGAGCTTAAGAGCTTGTTAAACCGACGTGAAGCAAAGAAATTCAAGCCTAAATTTCGGTTTGAGTTTCTTTTTATTTTAATCTTTTTTTAGTTATTGATATCGTAAAATATAAAATCTTTTAATTTGCTTGATTAACAAAGAATAACGATCTTTGTGAAAGACTTGTTTTGTAAAAATAAATGCAATGAAAACATACCTCTCTATAGTATTGCTTGTAGTCATTGGAGTGTGCCAAATGGGATGCAATAATGAGGTATTTAAATATAATGATCCTGATGTGGATCTTTTTGTAAAACAACTAAAAGCAGGAACCTATCAAACAAAAAGTCCTGCAGGTTATGTGGAAGTTCCTCTATTTAATGAAAATCATATTCCCGAGCTTCTTAATTATGTTGACGATTTAACAATAATATCTTCATTTCCCTTACCTCCCAGATCCTCATACTTTGGAGAAAAAATTAGATTGGGAGAGTGTATGTTATGGGTTATTGAAAGTATTAGATTAGGACACCCTGCTTCTTTGGGTTGTAAAATGGTATATGCTAACGCTGATAACTATGAAGGTATTTTTTTTCTTTCTGATGAGGAAGTGTTAGAAGTTGCGCAACTTTATAAAAATTGGTGGGAAGGGCGTTCTTTTCCTAAAACAAGATGGTCAGTAGATCCTTGTTTTGATGACCCTTTATGCCGCAGTGGGTATCGCTGGTGGTAAAATTCTTTTTCCTGAAAAACAAATTATTCTTTTTTCTTGTTAAGACAATGTGCAATGCCATGATATTGTATTCAAAATTTGCTAAACACTTATCCTATGGAAAATAGAATTTGTTCTTTATTTAATATAAAATACCCCATCATTCAGGGTGGAATGGTTTGGTGTAGTGGTTGGAAACTTGCTTCAGCTGTTAGTGAAGCAGGTGGATTAGGACTTTTAGGTGCAGGTTCCATGCATCCTGAAACATTAAAAGAGCATATACAAAAGTGCAAAAAAGCAACTCAAAAACCGTTTGGGGTGAATGTTCCTTTAAGTTATCCTCAAATTGATGAACTAATGAATTTGATTATCGCTGAGAAGGTTGAGATTGTTTTTACTTCAGCAGGAAATCCCAAGCTGTGGACAAAAAAACTGCAGAATGAAGGCATAAAAGTAATTCATGTTGTGTCTTCCTCTTATTTTGCTAGTAAATGTGAAGAAGCTGGGGTTGATGCAATTGTTTGTGAAGGTTTTGAGGCTGGAGGACATAATGGAAGAGAAGAAACAACCTCATTATGTTTGATTCCCGCAGTTCGAAAAACTACAAGTCTGCCTCTAATTGCAGCTGGTGGTATTAGTAGTGGAAGTTCTATGATGGCTGCCTTTTGTTTAGGAGCAGAAGGTGTTCAAATAGGAACACGCTTTGCTCTAACTTTAGAAAGCTCAGCAAGCGATACATTTAAAAATTATTGTCTCAACCTAAAAGAAGGAGAAACCAAGCTTTTGTTAAAAAAAATAATACCGACTCGTCTTGCTAAAAATCAGTTTAGTGAACAGATTGAAAGAATGGAAGATCAAGGTGCTTCAGAAAGTGAATTACGTGATTTTTTAGGTAAAGGTAGAGCTAAAAAAGGTGTTTTTGAAGGAGATTTAATTGATGGAGAATTAGAGATTGGACAAGTTGCTTCACAAATAGATAAACTGCAGTCAGCTCAAGACGTTGTAAGTGAGATAATTGATGAATTTAATCAGATCCATCAGTGTATTAAGGCAAAAAAAGGTTTTAAGTCCAATCCTTTTTAGGTATATTAACTATTCCATAAGAGTCACTTTTTAATTTATGAGGTTATGTGTATGTTTGTTTATGAAATGAAACCATAGAAAGAAACATGAGAAGAAACATAATCTCTTTTTTATTACTATTTTCAATTTTTCTTAATGCACAAGAAGCTCCTCATTCGGAATTTTCTTCCCCATTTGAATTTCCTTTATTGCTTAGTGGTAATTTTGGTGAAATACGTACGAACCATTTTCATGCAGGTATTGACATAAAGACTCAAGGAGTTTCCGGTAAACGATTGTTTTCTTTGGCAGATGGATATATTTCCCGTATTCGTATAACGCATGGATCGGGTTATGTTCTTCATGTAACACATGATAATGGATTTACAACCATCAATAGACATTTAAGTGGGTTTATTGGGAAAATTGCTCAAAAAGCTAAGGAAGAACAATATGCTAAAGAATCTTGGGAGATTGATATTATACCTAAAAAGGAGGAATATCCTGTAAAAAAAGGAGAACAGATTGCTTGGAGTGGAAATACAGGTTATTCTTTTGGGCCTCATTTACATTTAGAAGTGGTAGAAGATGCTACTGGAGATTATGTTGATCCTCTTCCTTTTTATAAAAATAAAATAAAGGATACCAAGCCTCCTAAAGCTCAAGGGATTATGCTGTTTCCTCAAAAAGGGAGAGGAGTAGTAGAGGGTAGTGAAGAACATCAAGCATTTCCATTAGATGCTTCTTCAATTACCGCTTGGGGCGAAATAGGTGTAGCAATTCGTGCTTTTGATTATATGGATAATACTGCAAATAATTATGGAGTTTATTCCGTTATCTTATCAGTTGATAGCGTTGAGGTTTTTAAAAGTGTTGCAAATCATTTTTCAGCAACTGAAGACCGTATGATTAATTCATGGACATATAAGCGTTATATGAAATCTTTTATTGAACCGGGTAATACGTTGAGGATGTTAGAAGTGAAAAATGAGAATCGAGGATTAATTACAATTGATGAAGAAAAAGATTATCTTTTTACTTATATGTTGACCGATTTATATGGAAACACTCAGTCTTACTCCTTTACTATAACCGGAAAAAAACAAGATATAAAACCCATATTAATTAGAGATAAATATCATTTGAAATGGAACAAGATAAATTACCTTCAAGAACCGGGATTGAATTTATTTCTTCCTAAAAATGTATTATACGATGATTTGTATTTAGATGTAGAATTAACGCATGATTCTACTTATGTTTCTTATCTATACAAAATAACTTCGGAAATGACACCTTTACATACCTATGGTTCTATAAAATTGGGTATTAAAACAAAAAAAATAGAAGATGTTAATAAATATTATATTTTGGGATTGAATGATAAAGGTAAACCTTATCCAATCGGTGGAACTTATGTGGATGGTTTTATGGAAGCTAGGATACGAGAGTTAGGCACTTTTGCGGTAGCTGTTGATACAATCCCGCCTCAAGTTATACCGGTAAATAAAGCAAAATGGAAGAATGATTTTATTCAATTTAAGGTAAAAGATGAAGAATCGGGAATAAAAAGTTATAGGGGAACTATAGATGGTTTATACGTTCCTTTTGGTTTACACATAATGTCAAATCAATTGCGTTATAAGCTGGATTCTATGGTTGTTGAAAAAGGAAAAGAACATAAGGTTAAGATAGTTGTTGTAGATAAATGTGAAAATCAGACTGTTTTGGAGGAAACCTTTTTTTGGTAACAAGTTATTTAATTAATTATAAAAATAAATAAAAGTATGCGAAAAGTTATACTATTAATGAGCTTATTGCTGATATGGAATACGATTCCATTATTAGCATGCACTAATCTAATTGTAGGTAAGGCAGCATCAACAGATGGGTCTACTATCGTATCTTATTCTGCTGATTCTTATGGATTATTTGGGGAATTATATCATTATCCTGCAACAACATATCCTAAAGATGCTATGTTAGCTATTTATGAATGGGATACAGGAAAGTATTTAGGAGAAATAAAACAAGCCAGTCAGACCTATAATGTTATAGGAAATATAAATGAATATCAACTAACCATTGCTGAAACAACATTTGGCGGTCGTCCAGAATTAGTTGACACTACAGGCATTATGGATTATGGAAGTTTAATGTATGTGACCCTTCAAAGAGCACGAACCGCTAAAGAAGCTATAAAAGTAATGACTGATTTAGTTCAAGAGTATGGCTATTATAGTGGTGGTGAATCATTTACAATTGCAGACCCAAATGAAATCTGGATATTGGAAATGATAGGTAAAGGTATAGGAATGCGGGGAGCCGTGTGGGTAGCCGTAAGAGTACCAGATGATTGTATAACAGCACATGCCAATCATTCCCGAATACATCAATTCAATATGAATGATAAAGAAAATTGTTTATATTCTCCGGATGTCATTTCTTTTGCTCGAGAAAAAGGATACTTCGAAGGGATAAATAAAGATTTTAGTTTCTCAAAAGCTTATGCTCCATTGGATTTTAGTGCTCGTCGTTTTTGTGAAGCAAGAGTATGGAGTTTTTATAATCAGTTTACTGATTTAGGTGATCAGTTACTTCCTTATATTCTGGGAGAAAATGACAATCCAATGCCTTTATTCGTTCGTCCTAAGAAAAGAATATCTGTTCGTGATATCCAAAATGCTATGAGAGATCATTATGAAGGAACTCCTTTGGATATAAGTCAAGATTTTGGCGCCGGACCATATAAAACCCCATATCGTTTATCTCCTTTAACTTTTACTGTAGATGGAGAAGAATATTTTAATGAACGTCCTATTTCAACTCAACAAGCAGGTTTTGTTTTTGTTGCTCAAATGAGGGATTTCCTTCCCGATGAAATAGGGGGAGTTCTTTGGTTTTCAACAGATGACGCGAATATGTCTGTATTTACACCAGTCTACTGTTGTGTTACTGAGATTCCTCCGTGTTATCAATCCAATGGAGCAGATTATATTACTTTTTCTTGGGATTCCTCTTTTTGGGTCTACAATTGGGTATCTAATATGATTTATCCTCGTTATGATTTAATGATTGGTGATTTACGATTGTTGCAGACAGAAATAGAAGATTATTTTGCGTTAAATCAAAAAGCAATAGAGCAAAATGCACAGCATTTATTGAAACAAGATCGATCAATAGCCGTAAACTATTTAAATCAATATACCTATCAAATGGCACAAAACACTTTTGATAGATGGAAACGATTTGGAGAGTATCTGATTGTAAAACATCAAGATGGAATAGTGAAACAAGAAGTTAATGGTAAGTTTAAAAGAGATGACATTGGTCAACCCGCCTCTGTAAAAAGACCGGGGTTACCTGAAGATTTTGCGAGGGAATATATAAAACAAACAGGAGATAGATATAAAGTGCCTAAAACTGGTGTGGAAGAGTAAAATACATCTAATAAATAAATTATTTTAAATAAAATTAATATTTTATTTGAGAGTTATAAGGTATTCTAAGTTGTTTATTTTATATTTGTTTATGCAGATAATAATATTAAAGAAATACATATGGAAAATCAGGATTTGATAAAAGAAGTTACAGAAAAAGCAAAACAATGGTTATCTCCCGTTTTTGATGAAGATACACAGGCTGAGGTACGGGAAATGCTAGAAAATGAAGATAAGACAGACTTAATTGAATCATTCTATAAGAGTCTTGAATTTGGTACCGGAGGACTTCGTGGCATTATGGGAGTTGGCAGTAATCGGATGAACAAGTATACATTAGGTATGGCTACTCAAGGATTATCTAACTACCTAAACGAACAGTTTAAGGATTTAAAACAAATTTCTGTAGTAGTAGGACATGATTGTCGCAATAATAGTAGAAAATTCGCAGAGATTACTGCGGATATATTTACTGCAAACGGCATAAAGGTATATCTTTTTGAAGATTTACGTCCTACACCCGAAATATCTTTTGCCATTCGTCATTTAGGATGTCAAAGTGGTGTAATGATTACGGCTTCTCATAATCCTAAAGAATATAATGGTTATAAAGCTTATTGGGATGATGGCGCACAAGTACTAGCTCCACATGATGTGGGTATTATCAATGAAGTTAATAAAATGTCTCCAAAAGAAGTCAAGTTCGACGGAGATAAGAACTTAGTTGAAATATTAGGTGAAGAAATGGATACTATTTTTTTGCAAGCAGGAAAAACGATCTCTATCAATCCGGAAGTCATTAAACGTCATCATGATATTAAGTTAGTCTATACTCCTATTCATGGTACCGGAGTGAAAATTGTACCTGCTGCTTTGCGACTTTGGGGTTTTACGAACATCATAAATGTTCCAGAACAAGATGTGGTTAGCGGAGACTTCCCAACTGTAAAATCACCAAATCCCGAAGAACCGGCTGCACTTTCTATGGCTATTGAGCGTGCAAAAGCCACTGATGCAGAATTGGTAATGGCTAGCGATCCGGATGGAGACCGCATTGGAATTGCTTGTAAAAACGAGAAAGGTGAATGGATTCTAGTGAATGGAAACCAACTCTGTTTATTGTTTTTATACTATATTTTAACTCAATATCAATCCAAAAACCTGTTGAAAGGGAACGAATTCTGTGTAAAAACCATTGTTACCACAGAACTTATTAAGAAAATAGCAGAAAGTAATGGTATTGCAATGCTTGATACTTATACAGGATTTAAATGGATAGCAAAAGAGATTCGCGAACGTGAAGGAAAAGAAAAATACATTGGAGGAGGAGAAGAAAGCTATGGATTCCTACCGGGTGATTATGTTCGTGATAAAGATTCTGTTACTTCCTGTTGTTTGATAGCAGAGATAACTGCTTGGGCCAAAAATAACGGGCTCTCATTATATCAAGTTTTAGAGGATATTTATGTTAAATATGGATTCTCTAAGGAAAAAGGTATAAGTGTGGTTAAAACAGGAAAATCCGGAGCAGATGAGATTCGCCAAATGATGACAAATTTCCGTAATAATCCACCTAAAGAGATAGCAGGATCAAAAGTTGTTTTATGGAAAGATTATCTGAGCTTGAAAGCAAAAGATGTTGAAAGCAAAGAAATAGATATTGTTATGCCGGAAACATCAAACGTTTTGCAGTATTTTACTGAAGCGGGAGATAAAATATCGATTCGTCCTTCCGGAACCGAACCTAAAATAAAATTCTATATTGAAGTAAAAGGTGAGATGAGAGAACGCGATGAATATGAGAAGGCAAATAAAGAAGCTGATGCTAAAATTAAGCAAGCAATGAATGATTTAGGAATCAATTAATAGTTATCATTATGTTAATTTGATTTTAATTATTTTATAATAGCGTATATGAAAAAAGTGATTATATAGAGTTGATAATTTATATGAATCACTTTTTTTGTTTATTAGATGATGACATTACAGTAAATAATATTAATAAAGAGAAATTTATAAATTGTGTTATGATAGCAATAGAAGATAAGCAAACATTGAAAAAAAAGAATATTTCAGAAATAGAGTTTAATCAACAACTGAAAAGATTCAGAGAAGGATTCCCTTTTCTACAAATTAGTCAAGAGGCGACTATTGAACAAGGGATATTTAAGTTTAATGAGGAAGAGAAAGCTCTTTTATTGGCCGAATGGGAAAATTACATAACTAATCCTCATACTATAATGAAGTTTGTGCCAGCTTCGGGAGCAGCTAGCAGAATGTTTAAAGATTTATATGGTTTTCTTTCAGCCGATTATATTGAGCCTACTACCTCTTTTGAAAAAACGTTTTTTACTCATATCACAAAATTTGCTTTTTATGAAGAATTGAATAAAAAATGTATACAGAGTAAAAAAAACAATGGGAAAAATATAGATGAATTAATTCAAGCTGGGGAGTATAAATTAATTGTAGAAGTTCTATTATTGGAAGAAGGATTGAATTATGGGAGCTTACCCAAAGGATTGCTTAATTTCCATAAATATAAGGATCAAACACGTACTCCTTTTGAAGAACATTTAGTAGAAGGAGCTAAATATGCTGCAACTAAAAGTGGCATTGTAAATGTCCACTTCACAGTTTCTGCTGAACATCAAGAACTTTTTGAGAAGTTATTCAATCAAGTGGAGAAATTTTATGAAAACTCTTTAGGAGTGCGATACAATGTGAGTTTTTCTGAACAAAAAACGAGTACTGACACAGTAGCGGTTAATATGAACAATGAACCCTTTAGAGATGATGAAGGAAATATTGTTTTTAGACCAGGAGGTCATGGTGCATTAATTGAAAACCTGAACGATCTTGATGCGGATATCATATTCATAAAAAATATCGATAATGTTGTACCTGATCATTTAAAAGAGGATACGATTGAGTACAAACAATTATTAGCCGGAGTATTGGTTTCTTTACAATCAAAGATATTTAAATATCTGCGTTTATTAGATAGTGGTAAATATACTCATGAACAAGTGCTTGAGATACTACAATTTATTCAAAAAAAGTTATGTTGTAAAAATCCAAGTACGAAGCATTTGGAAGACTCGGAATTGGTTCTTTATCTTAAAGAGAAATTAAATCGACCTATTCGAGTATGTGGTATGGTTGAAAATGTCGGTGAGCCGGGAGGAGGTCCATTTTTAGCCTATAATAAGGATGGTACCATTTCTCCTCAAATATTAGAAAGTTCTCAGATTGATATTGAGAATAAAGAGTATAAGGAGATGTTTGAGCGTGGAACACATTTCAATCCTGTAGATTTAGTGTGTGCAGTAAAAGATTATAATGGAAATAAATTTAATCTTTTAAATTATATTGATTCGGATACCGGGTTTATTTCACAAAAATCGATGAATGGAAAAGAGCTTAAAGCTTTAGAAAGGCCGGGATTATGGAATGGTGCCATGAGTAACTGGAATACAGTGTTTGTTGAAGTTCCTTTATCGACATTTAATCCGGTAAAAACAGTTAATGATTTGCTTAGGGAATCCCATCAATAGTATTGTACCGATTCTACTTTGTGATGCAGTTTATACGATTAATGATGTTTAATATGCAATTTTAATTTCTTAACAGCTAAAACTTTTTTTACTGTATTAGTTTTGGAAGATTTGCATACGCAATTACTTAAGGATATATAATGGTTTCTCAGAGTTATTAAACTCATCATATGTATTATAATTGATTAATTGCTATCTCTCAAAGTTAAGTACTATTAATAAAGAAAATAAATAAGAATCTATGTCAAAACATTTTGGATATATATCTCAGGTGATTGGTCCGGTAGTTGACGTTTCTTTTGAAAGAGGAGATGACCAATTAGAACCTGGAAGTAATCGGTTGCTACCCAGTATCCATGAGGCACTTGAAATCCCATGGGGTAAAGGAATTTCTCCTTTAATTGTCGAGGTCTATCAACACATAGGTGAAAATACTGTTCGGACGGTTGCTATGGATAGTACAGATGGATTACGAAGAGGGATGAAAGTTAATAGATTGAATACTCCCATTACTATGCCTATTGGCGATCAAATTAAGGGACGCCTTATGAATGTTATAGGTGAACCTATTGATGGTATGTCTCCTCTTGAAAGAGAAGATGCTTATCCTATCCATAGGGAACCTCCTAAATTTGAAGATCTAACAACAACACAAGAGGTTCTTTATACTGGAATTAAGGTAATTGATTTACTAGAGCCTTATGCTAAAGGAGGTAAAATTGGACTTTTTGGAGGAGCTGGAGTTGGGAAAACGGTTCTAATTATGGAACTGATGAATAATATAGCCAAAAAAGAAGGAGGCTTTTCTGTTTTTGCCGGGGTTGGTGAAAGAACTCGTGAAGGGAATGATTTACTTCGTGAAATGCTTGAATCTGGAGTAATAAATTACGGTGATGAGTTTAAGAAAAGTATGGAAGAAGGGCATTGGGACCTTACAAAGGTAGATTATGATGCACTTAAAAAGTCGCAAGCTACTTTAGTGTTTGGACAGATGAATGAACCTCCTGGAGCTAGAGCTTCAGTTGCATTATCTGGACTAACCATTGCAGAGTCTTTTAGAGACATGAGTTCCGAAACCGGTTCAAGAGATATTTTATTCTTTATTGATAATATTTATAGATTTACACAAGCCGGATCAGAAGTCTCTGCTTTGTTGGGTCGTATGCCTTCTGCGGTGGGTTATCAGCCAACTTTAGCTACAGAGATGGGAGCTATGCAAGAGCGAATAACTTCTACAGTAAACGGGTCAATAACTTCAGTTCAGGCTGTGTATGTCCCTGCTGATGATTTGACTGACCCTGCGCCTGCTACTACGTTTACACACTTAGATGCAACGACTGTATTAAGTAGAAAAATCACCGAGCTAGGTATATATCCTGCGGTTGACCCATTAGATTCTACATCGCGTATATTAGATCCTAATATCATTGGTGAAGAACACTACAATGTAGCTATGCGTGTTCAACAAATATTACAACGCAATAAAGAGTTACAGGATATCATATCTATTTTAGGTATGGAGGAATTATCAGAAGATGACCGTATATTAGTGAATCGAGCACGAAGAGTACAACGTTTTTTATCACAACCTTTTTCTGTTGCAGAACAATTCACGGGTGTTCCTGGTGTCATTGTTTCTATTGAAGATACCATTAAAGGATTTAAGATGATTTTAGATGGTGAAGTTGATTATTTGCCAGAACAGGCTTTTTTAAATGTAGGAACAATAGAAGATGCTATAAGTAAAGGAGAGTCTTTGTTGGAACAAGCTAACAGATAGAAAAAATGGACTTATTATTAAAAATAGTGTCTCCTGATAAGAAAATATTTGAAGGTGAAGTACAACAGGTTTCATTACCTGGAACAAAAGGTCCGTTTACGATTTTACGTCATCATGCTCCCATAGTTTCCTCTTTGAAAAAAGGAAAAATAACATACATGACTGTAGAAGGTGAAAAAGAGTTGGAAATAACAAGTGGTTTTATTGAAATGAATAAAAATAGAGTCACTGTTTGTGTCACTACAATATAAGATGAAATCTAAGTTATGACTTTAACCTCTCAATTAAAAAATGAATTCATAAAGGATATTTTGCTAATAACCCTTATTAGTTTGGTTGTTGGAATAGTTGGATTTCTTGTGATATTTTTTTTATTTCCCGGGAAATATTTCAATTCTTATCCTTTAATACCTTTATTTTTTTATGGTTATGCTTTAGTTAGTGGATATAAAATCAAACGGGCAAAAAGTGAATCAAATAACGCAAAAACCATTAAAGTGTTTCTTCTTTATAAAAGCTTAAAAATAGTATTAGCCATACTTATTTTATTGATTTATATTTTAACATATAAAGAGACTGCAAAGATGTTTAGTTTAGTATTTGCTGCTTTTTACTTTTTGTTTTTGATATATGATACTTGGTTTTTTTCTAAACTACAGGAAAAGAAATAAAAATGAAATATATAAAATATCTATTCTTCCTATTTTTTAGTATTGTAGGATTGTTGTCTACTCCCCTCTGTGGTCAGGAAAAAGATGGAAATCAGGTTGATGTAAAAGGTATCCTATTTGGACATGTTGAAGATTCCTACGAATGGCACATTACAACAATTGGAGATAAAGATATAAAACTTTCTCTTCCAATAATTTTATATAGTAAAGAGAAGGGATGGACATTATTCTCGTCCAAGCAATTTGAAGAAAATAATGGATTGTATAAAGGCTATTATATTGCTGAAGAAGGAAATTATGCCGGTAAAATTGTAGAGAAAAATAGTTTAGGGGAAGAAGTTCGTCCCATAGATTTATCTATAACAAAAGTAACCTTGGCATTATTTATAAATAGTGCATTACTATTGCTTATTATTTTGGGTGTCGCAAATTGGTATAGAAAAAATGATTCGACTAAAAAAGCTCCTAAAGGATTTGTGGGTTTTATGGAGATGTTTATTATGATGATAAACGATGAAGTTATCAAGCCTTGTGTCGGAGAGAATTACCAGAAGTTTTCACCTTATTTACTGACAGCTTTTTTCTTTATATTTCTTAATAATATTATGGGGTTGATACCCATATTCCCCGGAGGAGTTACAGTAACAGGAAATATCACGATAACTATGTTTTTAGCTTTAGCTACCTTTTTCGTTACCAATTTTTTTGGCTCCAAGGATTATTGGAAAGAGGTTTTTTGGCCGGATGTGCCTGTATGGTTAAAGGTGCCTATTCCTATTATGCCAGTCATTGAATTGTTTGGCCTGTTTACAAAGCCTATAGCTTTAATGATTCGTCTTTTTGCCAATTTATTAGCCGGACATATGGTAATGCTTATATTGACTTGTTTAGTTTTTATTACCGCAAGTTTGGGGCCAGCAATTAATGTTCCAATGAGTATAACTTCAGTTTTATTTAATATGTTTATGACTGTATTAGAGATACTTGTTGCATTTATTCAAGCATATGTATTTACAATGCTTTCAGCGGTATTTATTGGTTTAGCCCAACCACAGAAGAAAGCAATGGAGTGATTTTTTGAGATTTAGATATTAGAATATTATTATATAATTTACAAACTTATAAAAAGAAAAACTATGTTGACAACTTTAATGTTACAAGCGGCTTCTACAGGTATGGAATTGAGTCATTTTGCTGCTGCAATTGGTGCTGCTTTAGCCGTATTTGGTGCTGGATTTGGTATAGGTAAAATTGGACAATCTGCATTAGAAGCAATTGCGAGACAACCGGAGGCAGCTAACGACATTCGAACCACAATGATTATTGTTGCAGCTTTAATAGAAGGTGCAGCTTTATTTGCTATTGTAGTTTGTCTTTTAGTCTTATTTGTATAAATAAGCTGCTATGTCGTCCTTATTAAAACCAGAATTTGGGTTACTCTTTTGGATGTTTATTTCTTTTGTTTTTGTTTTCATTTTGTTAGCCAAATATGGTTTTCCTGTGATAACAAAATCAGTAAATAATAGAAAGAAATACATTGATGAAGCTTTGAAGAAAGCACAAGAGGCTAATGAAAAGTATGACCATCTGAGTGAAACGGCAGAAGCAATCATAGATAAAGCAAATCAAGAACAAATACGTTTATTGAATGAAGCTACTTCTCAGCGTGATAAAATTATAGAAGAAGCACGGAAAAAGGCTTCTGTTGCTGCTAAAAAGGAGTTTGACCATGCAATGAGAAAAATCCAAGCTGAAAAGGAGAATGCAATTCGTGACATTCGCAAGCAAGTAGGGCTTCTCTCTGTGGAAATAGCAGAAAAGGTTGTTAGAGAGAAATTAAAAGATGAGAAAGAGCAGATGCGAATGATAGATAAAATGATTGATGAGGTGATTAATTCTAAAGTGATATAATTACAATGAAGGTAGGAATAATATCTACTCGATATGCAAAAGCACTTCTTGCTTATGCTAGTGATCATGAGGTTGAAAAACGAGTTTTTAATTTCTTATGGAATTTGCGGTCAAACTTCAGTGGATTACCTAAATTACAACAGGTATTGGATAGTCCTATGATTTCTATTAAGGAAAAATATAATTTGTTGTTGACCGCATCCCAACAAAAAGATGGGGATGACCCTCGTGATTGTAAGGAGTATATACGATTCCTGAAATTAGTTCTGTCACAACACCGAGAAACTTATCTGCATTTTATTTGTCTTCGATATATCGATTTATATCGAAGAGCAAAAAAAATAGGAATTGGATTTTTGACTACTGCAGTTCCGATTGATAAGGAAACAGAAAAGAAGATTACAAAATCTTCATCGAAATTATTGCACATGGAAATGCATTTGTTCAGCATTGTAAATCCCTCAATTGGGGGAGGATTTATCTTTGATTTTGAAGGATATCGATTAGATGCAAGTGTTGCCACTCGATTGAATAGGATTAAACAGCAGTTCATAGACAAAAATCGAAGAATTGTATAATATTAATATGAGGTTATGATAACAAATGACGATATAAGAGTGAGTGAAGTTTCAGAAGTTCTTCGTCAACAATTAGAAGGGATTGAGACCACAATAGAACTTGATGAAATAGGAACTGTACTCCAAGTTAGTGATGGTGTAGTTCGTATCTATGGTATAAGAAATGCGGAGTCTAGTGAAGTTCTGGAATTTGAAAATGGCATTATGGCTATTGTTATGAACTTAGAAGTAGATAACGTAGGTGCAGTTTTATTAGGTCCTACAGATCAAATCAAAGAAGGTGATACAGTTAAACGAACCGGAAGAATTGCCTCAATAAAAGTTGGAGAAAGCTTATTGGGGCGTGTTATTGATCCACTTGGGGAACCATTAGATGGTAAAGGAGATATAAAAGGCACACTTTATGAAATGCCATTAGAACGTAAAGCTCCGGGTGTTATCTATAGAGAACCGGTTAATGAACCCTTACAAACAGGAATAAAGGCCATTGATGCGATGATTCCAATAGGTAGAGGGCAACGTGAATTAATAATTGGAGATAGACAAACCGGAAAAACGGCTATTGCTATTGATACGATTATTAATCAACGACAATATTTTGATGCAGGAGATCCAATTTATTGTATTTATGTGGCTATTGGTCAAAAAGCATCCACTGTTGCTTCCATAGTCGAGAGTTTACGCAAGCATAATGCCATGGAATATACTGTTATTGTTGCAGCAACAGCTGGTGATCCTGCAGCTCTTCAATATTATGCTCCTTTTGCTGGTGCAGCTATTGGTGAGTTTTTCAGAGATACAGGAAGACATGCTTTAGTTGTATATGATGATTTATCAAAACAGGCTGTGTCTTACAGAGAAGTCTCTTTGATTTTACGTCGTCCCTCAGGACGTGAAGCTTATCCTGGTGATATTTTTTATTTACATTCTCGTTTATTAGAACGAGCGGCAAAAATCATTAACCAAGATGAAGTGGCCCAACAAATGAATGATTTACCCGATACCTTAAAAGGTATGGTAAAAGGAGGGGGATCATTGACAGCTTTACCTATTATTGAAACCCAAGCAGGAGATGTTTCTGCTTATATTCCTACAAATGTAATTTCAATTACAGATGGGCAGATTTTCTTAGATGAAGGTTTATTTAATCAAGGAAATCGTCCTGCCATTAATGTGGGAATCTCAGTTTCACGCGTAGGAGGTAATGCACAAGTAAATGCAATGAAAAAAGTTGCAGGTACGTTAAAGATTGAACAAGCACAATATCGTGAATTAGAAGCTTTTTCTCAATTTAGTGGAGAAATGGATAAAGTAACCATGGCTACATTGGATAAAGGACAAAAAAATGTTCAATTATTAATACAGCCTCAATATTCACCAATGGCAGTTGAAAAACAAATAGCCATACTTTATTGTGGTACTCATGGGCTTTTGAGATCCGTTCCACTTAATAAGGTTCGTAATTTCGAGAAAGACTTTTTAGAAGCATTGGAAATTAATCATAAAGAAGATGTTCTAGAACATTTGAAACAGGGAATCATTAATGATGATATCATAAAGATTTTAGAAAATACAGCTGATCAGATCAGTAGACGGTACAAATGATTATTAGAAAGATATGAGCTCATTAAAAGAAGTAAAAAATAGAATTAATTCAGTAAAAAGTACTCAAAAGATTACTTCGGCTATGCAAATGGTTGCTTCTGCAAAATTACATAAAAGACAGCAATCCATAGAGGTCTTATATCCCTATCAGCAACAAATGGATAGAATACTGAATAATTTTTTGAGTTCGGACATAGGAGATATTAAATCACCTTATTTAGAGCAAAGAAAAGTAGAACGTGTTGCTATTCTTCCTGTATCTTCAAATACTTCTTTATGTGGGGCTTTTAATACAAATATTAATCGTGCATTCCTAGAAGTTTATAATCAATATAAAGAAGAATTAGGGGAGAATAGTATTGAACTCTATCCTATTGGAAGAAAGGTAGAGGACTTCATTAAAAAACAGGGTATATCCATCAATCAAAGCTTTGAACATTTATCAGATAAACCAACCTATGAAGCGGCGCATAAGTTGGTTAATGGGTTGATGAATAGATTCATAGAAAGAAAAATTGATAAAGTTGTCATTATTTATCACCATTTTAAGGTAGTAAGTACACAGGTTTTAGAGGTTGAAACCTTTCTACCTCTAAAGTTATCTTCTCTTATTAAAGAAAAGAAAGATCAGAAGGCTTTGAATGAAAATAGTGTTGTAGCCCCTCAATATATTATAGAGCCCTCAATAGAAGAGTTTATAGAAGAGTTGATACCGCAGGCTGTTCGTTTGAGAATGTTTACTATATTATTAGATGCGAACACATCTGAACATGCAGCACGAATGCTAGCTATGCAATTAGCTACTGATAATGCGGATGAGTTAATAGATGATTTAACACAGCAATACAACAAAACCAGACAACAAGCCATTACAAATGAATTATTGGATATTGTTGGGGGTACATTTAAATAAATGCATTAATTAATCTAATATTGTACGAATAAGTTTTATCTTTAGGTTAAACGAAACTTAAATAAGATGAAACTAAAGTGCAACCAATTTTTAGCAGGGTGTTTCATCCTGCTTTTATTTTTTATATCTGCTTGCTCTGATAAAAAAATAACAGATCCCATAATACCTTCCTCTGAGTTTTCTCCATATATAAGTGCCTATACAGGAGGCATTATTTCAAAAAATACACCGATTCAAATTGAATTTACTCAAACCCCATCAGGAGTTGAGTTATATAAAAACATAAAAGTTAATCCATTTAAAATAAGTCCTAAAATAAAAGGTGAAACTCATTGGATTAACGCTAATACACTAGAGTTTATTCCTACTGAAAACTTGAAATCGGGAGAGATTTATACTGTTGACTTTAATTTAAGCCAATTTATTTCCGTACCTAAGGAACTATCCACTTTTACTTTTAGTTTTCAAGTCATAGAACAGCTATTTTCTTTATTTGTTGATCCAATACAAGTAACAACTGAAGCTACTGATAAGGTGAAAATAACCGGAACTCTAACATTTAGTGATAGTGAAGAAATAGATGATATAGAATCGATTTTTTCTGCTCACTTACTACCTAATAAGGAACCTATCTCTGTAAAAGTAGTCAATACAAATGCCAATACTTATCTTTTCTCCCTTTCAGATATTATTAGAAAAGAGAATGAACAAAAAGTGGAATTGTTAGTTGATGGCAATTCATTAAATATCAATCAAAAAGAGAAAGAAACAATAAAAATACCCGCATTAAATTCTTTTGAATTATTGACAGTTCAACCTATAGATTTACCAGAAGTCGGTTTCTTGTTGACTTTTTCTGATCCTGTTTCAAATACTCAAAATTTGGACGGGTTAATTGAATTATCTGATGTTACTTCCTACACCTTTCAAAAAGATCATAATCAAGTCTTTCTTTATTATGATCCTGTTGATGTGAAAAATTATACTTTAAAGATAAACCAAGCTGTAAAAAATAGTAATGGGGTAGAATTAAATTCAGATCACACTTTTGCTTTTGAGCCTCAAAACCCTTTACCTGCTGTGAAATTACTTTCTGACGCAGCCATACTACCAAATTCAGAAGAGTTAATATTGCCTTTTAGATGTGTAAATCTTAAAGCTATAGATGTACAGGTTATTCAAGTTTATGAAAATAATATTTTATCTTTCTTACAAGAAAATAAACTTTCAGGTATCACTTCACTTCGCCGATTTGCCCGATTGGTGCATAAGGAAACGTTAGATTTAACTTTAGACAAGAGATACGATTTGACGAAATGGAATAACTTTTCCATTGATTTAGCCAAACTTTTCAAACAATCTCCAGGTTCTATTTATCGTATTATTCTCTCTTTTAAACAAGAATACTCTCTCTATCCTTGTGGAGATAACGAAGCTACTAAGTATGATTATTTAAAACAGACTCCCCAACCTTTCGATAATAGTGCATGGGATACCCCAGGTATGTATTATAATGAATATTACAATGATATGGATTGGAAAGTCTATGATTGGAAAGAGCGCAATAATCCTTGTCATCCTTCCTATTATATGAGTGGAGATCGTTTAGTCTCTTGCAACGTAATGTCTTCTAACATTGGTGTTACGGTTAAAAGAAATAATAATCAAGAACTATGGGTTGCCTTAAATGATATTTTAACCATTAATCCTATTAAAGGAGGTGAGATTACAGTCTATAATTTTCAACTACAACCCATAGGTAAATCAAGCACTGATTCAGAGGGTTTAGCTAAGATGAAAGTTAGTGGAGTGCCTTTTGTTTTAGTTGCTACTTTTAATAAGCAAACAACCTATCTCCGTTTAGTGGATGGTGAAGAAAACTCAACCAGTCGTTTTGATGTGGGAGGAGAAGAGCTGCAAAAAGGATTAAAAGGTTTGATTTATGGAGAAAGGGGAGTGTGGCGTCCCGGAGACACCTTGCATTTAACATTTATCTTACACGATAAAGATAAACGTATTCCGGAAAAACATCCGGTTTCTTTTGAATTATACAACCCAAGGGGACAGTTTTATACTAAACAAATATCAACAGAAGGAGTAAATGGTTTTTATACTTTTACCATTCCCACTTCACCAAATGACCCTACCGGAGTATGGAACTCTTATATAAAAGTTGGGGGGAGTACTTTTCATAAGCCCTTACGTGTTGAAACGATAAAACCTAATCGTTTGAAAATAAATCTGAAGTTCCCTGGGGAGCTAATTCAAGCAAATAAAAAATCCATAACGGCTAATCTTCATTCTGAATGGTTGACAGGTGCAAAAGCTCCTCATTTAAAATCACAAATAGAACTCTCATTAAGTCGTGTAAATACACAATTCAAGGATTTTGGCAATTATCAATTCAATAATCCTACAACTCAATTTACTTATCAGAAACAAGAGATATATAAAGGAAAATTAGATCAGGAGGGTAGAGCCCAAATAAATATAAAATTACCGGAAGCCAAAGAGGCACCCGGAATGCTTCAAGCCTATTTTACAACACAAGTGTTTGAGCCGGGAGGGAATGCAAGTATCTTTACACAAACCATTCCATATTCTCCATATGATGCCTATGTTGGAATTCAATTAAAAGAAGGAGAAGAGTGGATAACCGATGAGGAGCATCGTATTGATCTTGTAGTAGTAGATGAGAAAGGTAAATTAATTAATCAAAGAAGAGAGCTAGAATACGAAATTTATAAATTAGATTGGAGTTGGTGGTGGGATAACTCTAATAGTTATCTTTCAAATTATGTAAATAATACATCTAAAAAGCCTATCCATTCAGATTGTTTGATTACTTCTAATGGAAAAACTCATTTAAATTTTAAAATAGATTATCCTGATTGGGGAGCTTATTTAATCTATGTGAAAGATAAAAAAGGAGGACATGCTACAGGAGGTACAGTTTATGTGGATTGGCCTAGTTGGAGAGGAAGAGCAAATCGTCAGGATCCTTCCGGTATATCCATGCTTTCTTTTTCTGTGGATAAAAAAGAGTATAAAGTGGGGGAGAAGGTAACTGCCATTATTCCCTCAGCTTCAGATGGAAAAGCTTTAATTTCGTTGGAAAATGGTTCTTGTGTACTTAAACAAGAATGGATTTCCATTTCATCAAAAAATGATACAAAGTATATCTTTGAAGTTACTCCTGATATGGCTCCTAATCTATATATTCATGTAACTTTATTACAGCCACACAATCAGACGGTTAATGATTTACCCATCCGTATGTATGGAGTTGTTCCGGTATTTGTATCCAATGAAAACTCTAAATTGATTCCTCAAATAAGGATGCCTAAAGAGTTAGAGCCGGAAAAAGAGTTTTCCATTACGATAAGTGAAAAACAGGGACGTCCAATGACCTATACTGTAGCCATAGTAGATGAGGGGCTACTGGATTTAACCGGATTTAAGACTCCCAATCCTTGGAATGCTTTTAACGTCAAGGAAGCTTTAGGTATTCGTACATGGGATATGTTTGATGAAGTATTAGGAGCCCAAACAGGAGTCTTTAGTTCTTTATTCAGCGTAGGTGGAGATGAAATGTTAAAACAAAACGATGTAAAAATAAATCGGTTTAAACCCATTGTTCGTTTTATGGGTCCTTTTACCTTAGATAAAGGAAAAACACAAATCCATAAAATAAAATTACCTATGTATATTGGTTCTGTAAGAACCATGGTTGTTGCCGGAGATGAAGGAAGTTACGGAAGTGCAGAAGAAACGACTTATGTGCGTTCTCCATTAATGTTGCTCTCTACTTTACCCCGTGTACTAAGTACTGATGAGGAAATCAGCCTACCTGTAAATGTGTTTTCTTTTGAGAAAGGAATAAAAGAGGTTTCGGTGAATGTTCAATCTTCTTATGGGAAAATTGAAGTTGTTGATAATCAAAAATCCATTTATTTTTCAGAACCGGGAGACCAAGTAGTTTATTTTAATTTAAAAACGAACGGAATAATAGGTAAAGAAAAGATAAAAATAACAGCGAATGGAGGAAAGAAGACTGCTTACGAATCCACAGAAATTGAAGTCCGTAATCCTAATCCAACTATAACACTTAGGGAGAATAGAACAGTAGAAGGAAACAGAACAGAAGAAATAGCCTATGAATGGAAAGAAAAGGGAGAGGTGTTATGGACTTCCTTAGAAGTTTCTCGTATGCCCTCCTTTAATTTAAGCCAACGACTAGACTATTTAAGAGATTATGAACATTTGTGTACTGAGCAACTAACATCTAAAGCTTTGCCTTTACTTTATCTTTCTGATTTTAAGCAATTAAGCAAGGATGAAGAACAAAAAAACAAGGAAGAAGTACAGCGTATTATTCAACTTATTTATGGGCGTCAACTCACTAACGGAGGTTTTGAGTTTTGGCCGGGAATGAATAGAGCTCACGATTGGCTGACTAGTTATGTGGGACAATTTTTGTTGTTGGCACAAGAGAAAGGATATGCTGTTCAATCTTTGGTTTTAGATCGATGGAAAAACTTTCAGCAACAAGCTTCACAAAGTTGGACTCCAGTTACGCGAAAAGGATGGGATGCCATATCGGATACCGAACAAGCTTATCGTTTATATAGTTTAGCTTTAGCTAATACTCCTAATAGAGGAGCTATGAATCGTCTCAAAGAGCTCAAAACACTCTCTTTAAATGCGAGATGGCGTTTAGCTGCAGCTTATGCTTTAGACGGAAAGAAAACGACAGCAGAAGAGTTGGTTTTTAATGCTCAAACTACAGTAGAAGCCACTGAAAATCAAAATCTTATTTTTGGATCTTCTATTCGGGATAATGCTATGATTTTGGAAACCTTACTTTTATTAGGTAAGGATAATGAGGCTATAAATCTGGGAGAAAAAATAGCTAAAGAACTGGCTATGGAAAATTATTATAGCACTCAATCTACTGCTTATGCTATTTATGCAATGGCAGGCTTATCCAATCAGTTTGCTAAAGTCTTGAAGTTTGATTGTACCTTTAATAATCAAAGTACAACTATTAATTCTGCTCAGGCATTTTATCAAACCGATTTAATATCTAAAGATAAATCGGGTGTAATGACTTTTACCAATCATACGGATGGTAAATTAAATGTAACTTTAACTACTAAGTTTCAACCCATAGAAGATAAATTACCTTCTGTAGCTGAAAATATACAATTAGATGTAAAATATACAGATATGGAAGGTAAGCCTATTATCCCCCGTCTTTTAGAGCAAGGTACGGATTTTTATGCCTTAGTGAAAGTGACTAATATTAGTGGTCAATTAGATTTAAGACACCTGGCCTTAACTCATATATTTCCATCCGGGTGGGAATTATTTAATGCCCGTATGTATGACTCTGATACTAATCATTCACTGGCATCCGGCTATACTTATCAAGATATTAGGGATGATCGAGTGCTTACGTATTTTGATTTACCTAAAAATACACATAAAGTCTTTACGCTTAGATTGCAGGCAGCTTATAAAGGAAAATATATACTTCCGGCTATTCAATGTGAAGGCATGTACGATTTAAATACTTTTGCTCGCACCGTAGCATCAAGAGTTGAAGTCAAGTGATCATTTAACTAAATGATGAGGAGAAAATTAAAACAAATTTTCATTGTTTTATTGTTTGCAGGTCTTTTAGCGTATTTATTTTGTCTGCCAAAAGACCTGTTTACAACCCCTTATTCTACCGTTGTAGTGGATAGAGAAGGGGAGTTGTTGGGGGCTCGTACGGCGATAGACGAACAATGGCGATTCCCTCCACAAGAGGAGGTTCCGGAAAAGTTTAAAGAAGCTATCATAGCCTTTGAGGATCAATATTTTTATTATCATTTAGGGATTAATCCCATTTCCATATTCAGAGCATTTCTACAAAACATTAAACAAAAAAAAATAGTAAGTGGAGGGAGTACTTTAACTATGCAGGTTATTCGTCTTTCAAGAAATAAACCTCGTACGTTAAAGGAGAAAATAATTGAAGCTATTTTAGCTACACGTTTAGAGTTTCGTTATTCTAAAAATAAAATACTTTCACTCTATGCTTCACATGCACCTTTTGGAGGAAATGTTGTTGGGATTGGAGCGGCATCCTGGCGATATTTTGGACATGCTTCCCATGAACTTTCTTGGGCTGAAGCAGCTACCTTAGCTGTTTTACCCAATTCTCCGGCTTTAATTCATCTGGCACGTAGCCGATATCAACTATTAGTGAAAAGAAATAATCTTCTTAAGAAGTTAAGAGATAGGGGAAGAATTACTGACTCTACTTATGAATTGGCTTTATCTGAACCTTTACCTCAAGAACCATTACCTTTACCACAAACAGCTCCTTATTTTGTTGATCAATGTCATAAAACTCATCGAGGTAAACTTATATATTCCACCGTTAATAAAAGTCTGCAAGTACAAGTGGAATTTGTGTTAGAACGTTGGAATCGTCAGTTTCGTCAAAGTGAAATCAAGCATCTTGCTGCACTTATCATTGATATAGAAACAAATGAAATTCTTAGCTATTGTGGCAATATGGGGTATCAAGAAAAAGGATTGGGTAATCAGGTAGATTTATTACAAGCACCACGTAGTACAGGAAGTATCTTAAAACCCTTTCTTTATGCAGCAGCTTTAGAGGATGGAATAATCTTGCCCCATACTTTATTACCCGATGTTCCTGTAAACTTTAGTGGGTTTTCTCCTCAAAATTTTAATTTACAATTTGAAGGAGCTGTTTCTGCATCTGAAGCCATTATTCGTTCTCTTAATGTCCCTGCTGTGGATTTGCTCAAGCAATATAGTGTACCAAGATTTCATACATTATTAAAAAATATAGGATTAAGTACTCTCAATAAACCTTCTTCCTATTATGGATTATCCTTGATTTTGGGCGGATCGGAAGCTACTTTATATGAAATTACACAAGCTTATGCTAATATGGCACGAACACTTTTGAACTCTTCTCCTACAAAATTAGTATATAATAGGCAATCAAATGAAGATAATGAAATTCAAGAAAAAACATTCAGTAAAGGTGCCGTATGGCAACTTTTTGAGTCCATAAAGAACGTTTATCGTCCTGAAGAAGTAGATTGGCAAAGTTTGACATCCATGCAGAATGTTGCCTGGAAAACAGGAACCAGTTATGGCTTTCGAGATGCTTGGGCGGTTGGAGTGACTTCTAAGTATGCAATTGGTGTTTGGGCTGGAAATGCAACAGGAGAGGGTAAACCAGAGCTAGTGGGTACACGTACAGCTGCTCCTGTTTTATTCGATTTATTTAATTTACTTCCCTCTGCACCCTGGTTTACCATCCCACAAGGTGAATTCATTGATGCTGAAGTTTGTCCCCAATCGGGACATATAAAAGGGCGTTTTTGTGATGATACAGTTATTGAGCAGGTTTTACCCCAAGCTTTACGCACTGTATCGTGTCCATATCATAAACAAATTACTGTAACTTTAGATGAGAAATATCGAGTTCGAAAAGAGTGCATGGATAATGAACCTACGCAACAGATGAGTTGGTTCATTTTGCCCCCTTCTTGGGCTTGGTTTTACAAGCAATACCATCCTGAATATAAAACGCTACCTCCTTTAATGAAAGGCTGTAGTGAGTCTCTATTTCAGCCTATGGCTTTTATTTATCCTCAACCTTATTCACGCATTTCATTACCTAAACAAATGGATGGTAACCCGGCTCAAGTGACTTTTGAATTAGCTCATTCAGAACAAAATGGTATTGTATATTGGCATTTAGATGATCATTACATCACTCATACCTCTAATTTCCATACGCTGACTTTAACGCCTGAAAAAGGTAAACACTCACTGACTGTAGTTGATGATTCTGGACAAACTTTGTCTACCGTTTTTTATGTTGAATAAAATAAAAATAGTTATTCGCCACCATTACTAAAACTTTTAAAACAGTATCAAGTTATAAATAGGTAAAAATCAGTATTAAAAGTAATTCTTCATCTTTTTTTCTTATCTTTGCATCAAATTTTGGAGGATCAAAATGAAAATTAAGGAAGTTTTAAACGCCCTTGAAATATTCGCACCTCTGCCTTTGCAAGACGGATTTGATAATGCCGGTTTGCAATTAGGATTAACAGAAGTGGAAATTACAGGGGCTTTGTTATGTTTAGACGTTACTGAAGCGGTAATCAACGAAGCAATTGACTTAGGTTATAATTTGATTATAGCACATCATCCTTTGTTATTTAAAGGTTATAAATCAATTACAGGTAAAAATTATGTTGAACGCTGCATATTGAAAGCCATAAAAAATGATATTGTGGTTTATGCAGCTCATACCAATTTAGATAATGCTCCTCAGGGAGTGAATTATAAAATAGCTTCTATTTTAGGTCTTCAAAACATACGCATACTTTCAGCCAAAGAAAATGCTTTATCCAAATTGGTTACATTTGTTCCTGTAAATTCTATTGAAAAAGTTCGTAATGCGCTTTTTGAAGCCGGTTGTGGCAATATTGGGAATTATGATTGTTGCAGTTATAATGTAGAAGGCGAAGGAAGTTTTAGAGCGAATGAAGAAGCTCACCCTTTTGTGGGGAGTAAAGGGGAATTGCATTTTGAAAAGGAAATTCGTATTGAAACCATTTTCCCAAGCTATAAGAATGATACTATTTTAAAAGCTTTATTTCAAACGCACCCTTATGAGGAGGTGGCTTATGATATTTATCCATTGAATAATAGGTGGGAACAGGTAGGTTCCGGTGTTATAGGAACTTTAAACGAGCCCATGTTAGCTATGGATTTCTTATTGCGCGTAAAAGAAAAATTCAATGCAGGGTGTGTATTGCATAATTGTAATAAAAATCGTAAAATAAAGAAAATTGCACTTTGTGGTGGTGCCGGCTCTTTTTTAATTCCCCAAGCTCTCAGACAAGGAGCTGATCTGTTTTTGACCGGTGAAATTAAATACCATGATTATTTTGGGTATGAAAACCAAATGATTTTGGCTGCCATTGGGCATTATGAAAGTGAGCAATACACAAGTAATCTGTTATTAGATTATCTGAATAAGCATTTCCCTCAAATAGATAAAAAAATTAGTACAATAAATACAAATCCCATAAAATATTTATAAAGTAATATGAGTAAGAAAAAAGAGTTAACTGTAGAAGAAAGATTAGATGCTTTGTATCAGTTACAAACCACATTATCAAAAATTGATGAAATTAAAATTTTACGTGGCGAACTCCCTCTTGAAGTTCAAGATTTAGAAGATGAAATTGCAGGATTGAATACCCGTATCAGCAATAATAAGGAAGAGATAGATGAGATAAAGAAAACCTTAGCAGGGAAAAAAATCAAGATAGATGAAGCTGAAGTATCGATCGAAAAATATAACAACCAGCTGGAGAATGTTCGCAATAACAAAGAATACGATATTTTATCCAAAGATATTGAGTATCAAAATTTAAATATTGAGCTCTACAAGAAGAACATAAAAGATCTTACTGATGAATCTAAAGCTAAAAAGGAAGAACTGGAAAAAAGCAAACTGGAATTAGAGGATAGAGAAAAAGAGTTTGAAATAAAAAAGAATGAATTAGGTGAAATCATCACAGAAACTAAACAAGACGAAGAAAAGCTTAGAGAACAAGCTAAAAAGTTGGAGGAAAAAATAGAACCTCGTCTTTTACAATCTTACAAACGAATTCGTAAAAATTCTCGTAATGGATTAGGCATTGTTTATGTTCAACGTGATGCTTGTGGTGGTTGTTTTAATAAAATACCCCCTCAAAGACAGCTCGACATCCGTTCTCGTAAAAAAATCATTGTTTGTGAATATTGTGGACGTATTTTAATTGACCCTGAATTAGCCGGGATTAATCTAGAGGAAGTACAAGACGCCAAAGCAAAAAAGAAAAAAGCTATCCGCAAGAAGAAAGCATAAAAAAGAGATTGATAGATTTAATATTGATAAGAAGCCATTAGCTT
>CAZFXK010000012.1:0-32908 GCA_964522975.1 uncultured Bacteroides sp.
CGATAATTGGCATTTTTGCTGCATGCTTATGATACAGCTTCTGTGCTGTCTCTGTTTGCAGCAAAAAATCTTTGTCCATAAAATTTTTCATAGTTGATGCTTTTTATTACGTGATGTAGCTAATTGTTTGGTTAATATTAAATAGTCTTCGTCTGCGTACACAAAAATAAAGAAAAGAAATGAATAGAGGAAATAATTCATTGTAATTACATTAATAAGCGTTAAGAAGATAAATTCCACAGATTATCGGAGAGAATAAATATTAAATTTATTTTGTCAGAAAGTATGAAAATAAATTTCATTGGTGACAAATTTCATGGGAAATAAAAATAGAAGAGAGAAATGAAATTATTATTTGAATGATTTTATTATCTAAAGAAGTTGACTGAAAAAGGGGGTTCTCAAGAACTAAAAATGTATTGTACATCTTCTGTTTTGCTAATTTGATGAAAAAGTATATGGGTTTTGCTTGAATAATAACCCTCCTTTTTTAAAAGATAGGTTAAATTTGTCATTAAGCATCAATTTGAATCTTATCATAAAAAATACAAAATCAATGAAACAAAAAACTTTAACTCTATTTTCTGTTTTAGTTCTTTTTTGGGGACTTCTTCCATTGAAAGGTCAAGTCTCTTTTGGTGAATCTCAGCTATTAAATAATAATTGGAAGTTCACATTGAATGAGGTTGATAATGGGCAGAATCCCAAGTTGAATGATCATCGTTGGGAGACTGTAAATTTACCTCATGATTGGAGTGTGCAACAACAATTAAGTCCGTCATTAGCCAGTTGTACTGGTTATTTACCCGGAGGAATAGGATGGTATAGGAAGACTTTTACCATACCTCAAACTCAAAAAGATAAAAAAGTATATCTTTATTTCGAAGGAGTTTATAATCGGAGTGAAGTGTTTATTAATGGAGAATCACTAGGGAAGCGCCCTAATGGATATATTTCATTTATGTTCGATGCTACTCCTTATATAAAATATGATAAGGAAAATACGATTGCCGTCCGTGTAGATCATAGTCAAGATGCTGATTCCAGATGGTATACCGGTTCAGGAATATATAGAAATGTATGGTTGGTTTATGCAAATCCGGTTCATATTGATCAATGGGGTGTTTTTGTCTATCCTAAAGATATAACTTCTAGAAAGGCTACTATGCAAGTCAATGTTGAGGTAGTTAATCATTCTAAGATAAAAGAAAAGTTAGTAGTAAGCAATCAACTTTTTTCTCCGGAAGGTAAAGTGGTAGCATCTAAAAAATCCACTATATCTCTTAATCCTAATTCTAAAGAGTCAGTTTCTTTGGCTTTAAATGTCAATAACCCTGAATTATGGGATTTAGATAATCCAAATCTATATCAATTAGAAACTAAAATATATAAAGGGGAAGAAATTATAGACCAAACTACAACTACTACAGGTATTCGTAGTTATACTTTTGATCCAAATAAGGGTTTTGCTTTAAATGGTAAATGGATGAAAGTAAAAGGAGTTTGTATACATCATGATGCAGGTGTTTTAGGCTCTGCTGTTCCGCGTGAGGTATGGAAAAGAAGACTGTTAACTCTAAAAGAGATAGGGTGTAATGCTATTCGTACGAGTCACAACCCACAAGCTCCTGATTTATATCAGCTTTGTGATGAACTAGGTTTATTGGTAATGAATGAAGCTTATGATGAATGGGAGTTTCCTAAAAGAAAATGGATTGAAGGTTGGAACGTGGGTACACCCGGATTTCAAGGTCCTTTTGATATTTTTGCCGATTGGTCAGAACAAGACTTGGCGGATATGATTAAAAGAGACAGAAATCATATTTCCATTTTTGCATGGAGTATTGGAAATGAAGTAGATTATCCTAATGATCCCTATTCTCATCCTGTATTAGACGGAGGTAAAGAAACTGGTTTTACTCAACCTATTCATGGTGGATATCAGAAAGATGCACCGGATGCAAATCGTTTAGGGGATATTGCCAAGAGATTAGTGAAAGTTGTAAAAGAATATGATTCTTCACGTCCTACTACAGCCGGATTAGCTGGTGTGGCGATGTCAAATGAAACAGAATATCCGGAAGCTTTAGATATAGCAGGTTATAACTATACAGAGAGTAGATATCTTACAGATCATGAAAAATATCCTAATCGAGTGATTTATGGAAGTGAAAATAGACACGAATTAAAAGACTGGAAAGCTGTAACAGAGAATGAACATGTTTTTGGTCAATTTCTATGGACTGGTATTGATTATTTAGGAGAATCCGGCCGTTGGCCATCTAGAGGCTTTTATTCTGGTTTATTAGATTTTGGCGGTTTTATTAAACCCAGAGGTTATTATAGGCAGTCTTTGTGGTCTGATCAACCTATGGCTTATTTAGGAACTTATCCTACTCCAGGAAAAGGTAGTAGTTCTCAAATGAAGGATGTTTGGTCTCAGTTAGAAGCTCAAAAAGGAAATTATGAAGAAAAGGTACCTTCCATGGATGCTTGGCCAATATGGAATTATAATGAAGGGCAATCTATCCGTGTGGTTTGCTATACCAATTGTGCTCAAGCAGAATTACTGTTGAATGGAAATAGAGTGGGAGATAAAAAGCCCTATGATAATGAAACGGGTATCATATATTGGGATATTCCCTATCAAACTGGTGCTTTAGAAGTGGTAGCTTATGATAAAGATAATAAAGAGTTAACACGAAATGCAATTCAATCTTCTGGAAGACCTTATGCCATTACTATTCAATCAGCAGATAAAGTAGTAGATAAAAACAGAGGTTTAGTTCAAGTTGTAATTCAAATAGTAGATGATAAGAACACTCCTGTGATGCTTTCTGATGATGAAGTGACTTGTGATATTGTAGGGCCTGGTGAATTATTAGGCCTTGAGGCGAGTAATAATGAGGATATGAGTGATTATACCGATAATGTACATCGTGTATTTCATGGGAAAATGGTAGCTTATATTGAGACTACAGGAGAGGAAGGAGATCTTCATATTCGTTTTACTTCTCCTTGGTTAAAGGATGCAGAATTAACTATTAAAGCGAAATAGAATAAGTTTAATAACCCTGTATTGTAATAAAAAGAAAGAAAATGTGTGTGTCGATTTTTAATTTACTAGTTTCTAGTGTTTCTAACTTCTGTTGCATTAGAAGTTAAAAACTTCAGTAAAGAAAAGAAAATAGCACCCTCTTTTTACTGCAAATTTATATTAGAATG
Organism: uncultured Bacteroides sp.; assembly: GCA_964522975.1. Classification (GTDB taxonomy): domain Bacteria; phylum Bacteroidota; class Bacteroidia; order Bacteroidales; family Bacteroidaceae; genus Bacteroides_E. Next base: position 3,226 of record CAZFXK010000012.1, read on the forward strand.
TGATTTTTAACTTTAAATTTAAAATTATATGAAAAAGACTTTATTTTTCTTGAGCATGGTTGTGTTATTGCTCATAGGGATGAGTTCGTGTAATGATGACGATAATAAATGGAGTGATGTGGATGGTGAATTACCAACACTCAAATTAACCTCAAGTCATATACAAACTGATGTTGGTAGAACATTTACAATTGAAGGGGTTGTCTCTGATGCAGATGGTATTGCATCTATTCAGCTTGAATGTCTTCCTCTACAATTAATGAAAACAATTGATATAATAGAAATTTATGAGAAACCTCTGGAAACTTATAATTTGAGTTATAGCTTTGAAACTGATAGAGATGAAATAGGTGATTCTTTTACTATTAAGGTTACAATAATAGACATTGGTGGTCGTGCGGTTTCAGAAGATGTATTAGTTACCATGGATGGAGATTTCACTAATCCTGTTTTTATCATTGCTCCTTCAAGCGAAATCACAGTACTATTAAAAGAAGTCACTCGCTTAAATGTTAAGTTTTCGGTAAGCGATGATAAAGCAATGGATAAGGTAACCGTAGAAATTCCTGAACTAGACTATTTTAAGGAATTCACCTCCTTTGCTGATGGCAAGAGCTTGGAGTTTAATGATCCTATTATATTGCCTTCAGAAACAGCTACATACAATTTGATTGTTACTGCTGTTGATAAGTTTGCCCATGACGTGGTTAGTAAGAGTGTTATTAACGTGAGTGAAATGCCTGATTTCTCTAAAATGTGGCTTAGTGATGTTAAAACAGCAGCCGAATTAAATAGTGATGTATTTGGTGTTCCAATGCTGATTGAGCATATTGAGGAATATGAATATATGGGAAATTATTATAATCAAACTGTTGGTACCGAAATATTCTTTTTACCTCAAAAAACTGATTTTAGTCCTATTTGTTTCGGTATTGATCCTCTTGATAAGTCTAAACTGACCGATGACCCTGAATCTGCACTTCCTATTGTGCTCGACCAAGCCAATGTATATTATGAATTTACATTCAATATAAAATCAGGAAATTATTCTTATAGAACTTATTCTGTTGATGAAGCTATTGATCCCATACCTCATAAATATGGTTCAACAAGTCTGGATACATGGAATGATGGTGGATCATGGTTACAAGAGTTCTATTTTGGTTACATGACTGGTGGTCCTAAAGAAGTTGATCGTTTCACTCAAGATGGAAATAACCCTCATCTCTTTTATCTTGAAAACCCATTGTTTCTTGAAGCAGGTACTGAGATGAAATTTGTTATCCATAACTGGCATTCTGATGGTTGGTGGAATTATTGTACTTGGCGTGTGGATAACTCGGAAGATCCTGAAATCTTTGGATACTATGGCAAGGAGGCTAAATATACAAATCCTGCCTGGACAAAACCTGATCATGTGGGGGATAATTGGGCAAAACCAACCGTAAACGTTACAGGAAACTATAAACTTATATTTGATGCTCATTTAGAAAGAGCCAAATTGATTCCCGCCAATTAATTAAGTAACATTAAATTTGATATGAAAAAGCAGATATTATTATTGTGTCTCGCATTGATTAGCTTATGCAGTTATGCGCAGACTACTGTGAAAGGTGTAGTGACTTCAGCTACAGATAATGAACCATTGATTGGTGCTACTATACAGGTTAAAGGCACTGGTACGGGTACTATAACTGATTTTGATGGTAATTATTCGTTGACAAATGTTCCGGCTGAAGGAGTACTTGTGTTTTCAAGTGTTGGTTATGAATCTCAAGAAATTAAGGTTGATGGTCGATTGGTGATCAATGTAGCAATGAAAGATGCGAGCGAATTATTGGATGAAGTTGTGGTTATTGGTTATGGTGTTGTTAAAAGAAGTGACCTGACTAGTTCCATTGCTACTGTGAAGGGAGAAGAAATAACTGAAATTGTGACCGGTAATGCCATGAGTGCTTTACAAGGTAAAATTAATGGTGTGCAAGTAACTAGTGCCGGTGGTCCGGGAGCACAACCCAAAGTCTTAATTCGTGGTGTTACTACAGTAAATAATAGTGATCCACTCTATGTGGTGGATGGTATGCCTGTAGGTGGGAGTATAAACTTCTTGAACAGCAATGATATTGAGTCCATGGAGGTTCTGAAAGATGCTTCAGCAGCTGCTATTTACGGTACTCGCGCCTCGAATGGTGTTATCTTGATTACCACTAAAAAAGGAATTGCCGGTAAAACAAATATTAACTTCAGTACATCGGTTGGCTTCCAAACGTTGTCTAAGCCTAGTATGGCTAATGCTGCTGAATATAAAGAAGTGTTCAATACCCGTTACCTGAATGATGGAGGTACACCTAAATGGAATGATACTGGGGCTACCACTAATCCGGGTGGTACCGATTGGTGGGACGAGGTCATCAACAAGACCGCCTTAGTGCAGAACTATTCGTTGAATGTCTCAGGTGGTACAGAGAAGTTACTTTTTAGTTTCAGTTTGGGTTATTTCCGTAATGATTCACAGTACGATTACGGTTATTGGGATAAAATCAATGCCCGACTTAATGTTGAATATACTTTTAATAAGTATGTAAAGATGGGGATTGATATGGCTCCACGTGTTGAATCCTGGGATGATACACCGAATCTTTTTTCAGCTGCTATGTCCATGGACCCTACGACTCCCATCTTTAGACCACAGGGTCAGTGGGTGGATAATGAGTTTAATAATTATCAACGTTCTTACAACAATCAAGAATGGAATCCGGCGGGTTCTTTGGCACGAATGAATAATCATTCACGTGATATGGGTGCCATCATAAACTCTTATGTGCAAGTAAACCCAATTCAGAAGCTTACTTTACGTACACAGTTTGGCGCCAATGCGCATTTTCGTCGGGCTGACGGATTTACTCCTGAATTTTACATCGATGCATTAGAGCAATCTACTTTGAGTAATGTTTCTCGAGAAATGCGAGAATGGCTTGATTGGAACTGGACTAATACGGCTACTTATATAGATACATTCGCTGATAAGCATAATATTAATGTGATGGGAGGTTTTACTGCTGAACGTTTTGCTGAGTTCTATACGAAGGGAGAACGCGATGATGTTCCTAGCAACATAGAGAGTTTGCAGGAAGTAGATGCCGGTAGACAAAATCAGAAAGGTAATGGTAATAGGTATTATAATACATTAGTATCATACCTAGGACGCGTGATGTATAACTATGACAATCGTTATTATTTGACAGCATCTATTCGTGCTGATGGTTCTTCTCGTTTTCCGGAAGAAAACAAATATGCCTTTTTTCCTTCGGTATCTGCTTCATGGCGCATTATCAGTGAAAGCTTTATGCAGGACCAAAAAATCTTTAATAATTTGAAGTTGCGTGGTGGCTGGGGACGTGTAGGTAATCAGGGTATAGATAATAATGCTACTTTAACCTTATTGAATCAGGCTGATTATGTTTTTGGGTCTACGCCAGGACGAGTACCCGGGAGTACGGTATCAAGTGTAGGTAATAACCAATTGAAATGGGAAACGGTAGAAGATTGGAATGTGGGTGTGGATATGTCATTCCTTAACTCGCGGTTCGATATGACCTTTGAGTATTTTCAAAAGAAATCAATGGATATGTTATATAGAAAACAAAATATATTTGCTATAGGTTATCCTGACTGGAACAGTACTGTGTGGATGAATATTGGTAGTATGAAAGCTAGTGGTTGGGAATTAAGTTTGAACTGGAATGACAAGATAGCAGATTTTCGCTATAACATAGGTTTAAATCTTTCAGCAGTGAAAAATAGAGCTATTAAACTGTCAGGTGATGGTCCTATTCAAACAGGAGGATTTCACAGTGATCAGATTATTCGTAACGAAGATGGGGGATTGATTTCACGTTTTTATGGTTTTGTGGCTGATGGTGTTTTTCAAAACTGGATGGAAGTTAATGCTCATACTAACGAAAATGGTAAGCTAATACAAGATAAAGCAGTACCTGGTGATATTCGTTTCAAAGATTTAAATCACGACGGTGTGTTGGATGAAAATGATAAGACTTGGATCGGCAATCCTTATCCGGATTTAATGATGGGGGTAAATTTAGGTCTCAATTATAAAAACTTCGATTTTACAGCTAACTTTTATGGTACATTTGGTAATGATATTTTCAATAAGACTAAAGCTTTGTATTCTGGAGTTAGCGGTCAGAACGTTTGGGCTGGCACACTAGAAAAAACATGGCATGGTGAGGGGACCAGTAACGATATTCCTCGTTTGTCATACAATGATTTGAATCAAAACTATACGCGTGTATCAAGTTTCTTTGTGGAAGACGGTTCTTACATGCGTTGTAAACTTTTACAAGTAGGTTACACCCTTCCAAAGAGGCTAGTAGGGGGGGTAGAACTGCGTTTTTCATTTTCAGCTCAGAATCCTTTCACTATTACGGGATATTCAGGAATGGACCCTGAACGTCCGCAAATTGGTCATGAAGGTAGTGTAATTGAAACTGGTATAGACGGTATTGCTTATCCTAATCCGCGTACTTTCTTATTTGGTATTGACTTTAAATTTTAATTCTTGACACAGATTATGAAAAAGAAATTAACAATATTAACATTGATTGTCTCACTAATATTCACTTCTTGTGATGACTTCCTTACTGAAGGAGTGCGAGGACAACAGAATCTTGATAATTACTTCCAGAATATGGAGGAAGCGGAATCATTTATTACGGGTTGTTATCAAGCCATAACCTTTGGGGGATGGTGGAACATCAATACGGTGTGGTTACTCTCCGAGATGTGTAGCGATGATGGCTGGATGGGGAATACCAGCCAGAGTCAAAGTGATTATATCTCTTTAGCACATTACCAAGGTACCGGGCAGAGTAATGGTGCTATTTCCAATTTCTGGCAATATCGTTATAAAGGCATATTACGTTGTAATATAGCTATAGATCGCATTTCACAGGCAGAGTTTTCAGATGAAAACATGAAGAATCGTCTTGTGGCGGAAGCGCGCTTCTTACGTGGATATTTTTACTTTGAACTAGTAAGGAATTTTGGAGATGTACCTCTTGTTACCGGTTTTTTATTGCCGGAAGAAATTGCAGGTATTACTCGTGAAGAAGCCAGTAAAGTATATAAGTTCATTGAAGATGATTTTTTAGCTGCCGCTGAAGTATTACCACAACGGAGTGAATATGTTGCTAGTGATATAGGAAGAGCTACCCGTGGAGCTGCTCTAGGTTTGCTTGGTAAGGTTTATTTGTATCAAGAGAAGTGGGATGATGCTCGTAAAGTGCTTAAAACTGTTATTGATGAAAATGAATATGATTTGCTACCTGATTTTGGTGATGTATGGTCAGTTGATCATCATAATAGTATAGAGAGTTTGTTTGAAGTTCAGTATATGTATGATGGCACCTATGCCTTGGGGGGCGCTTTAACGGTAATTACCGGTGCACGTACTGGTCCCGGTGACGGGTGGTCTTGGGGACAACCAACGGCTAACCTTGAACAAGCCTACATAGATGCTGGTGATACTGAACGACTTCGTTGGACCATTATCAAGTCCGGATGTACTGAAATTGCCGGTGAGGATAATTTCGATGTCTTTATTGAAAACAGCAAAAAAATGCCTCTTTATGATTCTTACCTTGAAAAATATGGTTGGGACCCAGATTGTTATATCATAGATCCGGGCCAACATAAATCAGCACGTATTGTTCGTAAATATTTTGTACCCATTGAAAAACGTCCGGAGATTTATAATATCGATAAAATACCTTTGAATCACCGTATTTTGCGTTATGCTGATGTATTGTTGATGTATGCTGAGGCTTGTAATGAATTAGGCGAAGACGGTACAGCCCGTACATACCTTAATAAAGTACGTAAGAGAGTCGAACTGCCTGAGGTTACTTCCAGTGGTAAGGATCTCCGTAATGCTATCCGTTTGGAACGTCGTTTAGAATTGGCATGGGAGCAAAATCGTCTCTATGATATCCGTCGTTGGACTGATGATAATGGTAAGAAGATGATTTCAAACTTGATGGGACATAATGGTTCTTTCGTAAAATATAATACTGATGCTGCAACCCGTGATCTATATGAATGGGAAAACCAAGGTGAGGCAAGTGATAAAGGAATTGGTTTTAATGAGAGTCGAGACTTTGTATTTCCGATTCCTCTGTATGAAATTACAATGTCCAACGGTTCTATTGTACAGAATCCGGGTTGGAATTAAAATTTAATTATATTTCTGTCGCAGGTAATCCTTAAAATTACCTGCGATAATTTTCTTAAAGATATACTATGAAAAAACTGAAATATATTCTTTGCTTTTTATTATTACTTACACTTATAAGTTGCAGTGATGATACTCAGGATACAGAACCTGCTCCACCTGATGTGAGTGTAGAAAAATTAGTTACGATAGATGTGGAACAGACATTTCAAACTATTGCCGGATTTGGTGCTTCGGACTGTTGGACATCGGCTTTTATTGGCAAATCATGGACTTCGACTCGTGACCAGATTAGTGAATTGCTCTTTTCTTCAGAAATTCAGTCGGGAAGACCTAAAGGTATTGGACTCTCTATGTGGCGCGTGAATTTAGGTGGTGGTACTGCTGAACAAGGAGATGCTAGTGGAATTGAGGATAAAACTCGTCGGGCGGAATCTTATTTGACAGATAAATTGACTCTTGATTGGACACGCTGCGAAGGACAACGTTATTTTATGAGCAGAGCAAAAGAAGAGGGATGTGAAAGCATTATTCTTTTCAGTAATACTCCGCCTGTACAATATACTTATAATGGTAAAGGTTTCTCTAATAGAGGAGGAGTATCAAATCTAAAAAGCGATTGTTACGATGATTTTGCTAACTATATGGCAGATGTTGCTCAATATTATCAAAATATGGGACATCCTATAACTCATATTTCGCCGGTTAATGAGCCTCAATATAATTGGGAAGGTGGTCAAGAAGGGAGTGGTTGGACTAATGATGAAGTAGCTAAACTTGCTCGTGAGCTTGATAGAGCTTTGGGCGAACGAAATTTGTCTTCTGATATATTGTTGGGTGAGGCAGGTGACTGGGACTATTTGTATAAAACTAAAAATGATGCTAACCGAAGTAATATACTTTCTGCATTCTTTTCTTCTGGTTCATCAGCTTATGTGGGTGATTTAGATCGTGTAAAGAGGTTAATTTGTGGACATAGTTACTGGACTGATGGAACTTGGGCTGGAATGCGTAATGTGCGCAGGCAGGTGGCACATGCAGCAAAACAATATAATGTGGATATATGGCAAAGTGAATGGAGTATGCTTGGAGACGGATATAGTTCATCAGAATTTGTTGGATATGAATTGGCCTCTGAAATGGATATTGCACATTATATGTCTAAAGTGATTCACAATGATCTTGTGGTGGCAGGTGTAACCTCGTGGAGTTATTGGACTGCTATGGATATACCTCGTTGGGGACATAAAAACCGTTTTTTGTTGATTTCGCTTCTTCCTACAGGTGGTGAATATGGTGATATAGAGCAAGAAGGATCCTTTAAGGCTACTCCTACACTTTGGGTTCTTGGTAATTACAGTCGTTTCATTCGTCCGGGATATCGTCGTATATCACTTGAAATGAAAGATTCGCGTAACTTGTTTGGTTCGGCCTATGTGTCTAATGATGGAGATACAATAGTAGCCGTGTATAGCAATCTCTCTAGCAAGCCTATTAAGCTTATGGAAACTCATCTTGGCTGGAGTGAAGTTAAAAGTATAACTACCTATACTACATCTTCTTCTAAGAATCTAGAAGAGAATGTAGTGGATTCTGAATCTCCAGTCGTTCTTGATCCGGAAAGTGTAACTACAATTGTTTATAATCTAAATTAACCAACTATATAGTTGTTTTAAGAGAATTAATTCTTAAGGTGACTTAAGTTTAGCTATCGAAATAAGATAAGTGTGTTTTATCTATATCCGTAGTACATTGAAATTTAGAATAAAATAAAGACTATACGTCTATATTTTATAATTTGAACTTATTTTGTCTAAATAATAATGTATTACGGATAATTTTCTTCCCTTTTATTTGGTCCCAGACCGACCGTTGATATAACCCAGACCGAAGAGACTTCTCTCCCAGACTGAAGCCTCTTCGGTCTGGGTTCTTTTAAATTCTATCGAAATAGGGCACCTTTCTCAAAACTAGGTACCCTATTTCGATTTATTATATATTCTAGTTAATGGAGTTCTTAATGATGAATGTGACAAAAACGTATAAGAATTTCATTTTGCCTAAAAGAGAGAAACGTCATTTAAGGAATTTCTTGGTCTTCGTTTACAACCATTCCTTTCTGTTTTTCGGGTAAGGCACTTTCAATGGTTGCATACGCTTCATTCATTGTTTCACGAATCATTTTGGGCGAATGCTCTTTAGCCGGAATAGGAGGGTGTATGGTCATAGTTAGTGGATGCTGATAAACCCATTTGCTGGTACGTGGTTTTACTTCAAAAGAACCTGTAATAGTTACAGGAACGACGGGCAGCTGCAGATCACTGGCTAATTGGAAAGCTCCTTTCTTGAAGTATCCCATATGGCCGGTAAAAGTGCGTGCTCCTTCGGGAAATACTACAAGTGAAACTCCATCTTTAAGTGATTCTTTTGCGTTTTTTATGGTTTCTGCTATTTTTTTAGGTCCCGAACGATCCACAAATATATGTCCGGCGCTTTCGCATGCTTTACCAATGAAGGGGAGTTTTCTTAAACTCTTTTTCATCATCCATTTGAAATTCCTTCCTATAAAACCATAAATTAAAAATACATCAAAAACACCTTGGTGATTTGCTACAATAACATAGGACTGTTTTGAATCTAAGTTTTCTTTTCCTTTGATTTTTACGGGAAGTAAAAGAAATAAACAGATGAGTTGAGACCATATTTTCCCGGGATAATAACCCCAAAAATGCGCTCCTCCTATGACAGATCCTATTGTAGTGGTGAGTGCGGTTAGTATGGTGAGAACCAATATTACGGGTAGTGCAAAACAAATCAAGTAAATATTATAAACTATCCTCATTTTAGGTAAGTGTACAAATTGATTTTACAAAAATAGTAATATTAAAGAATAATGAGTGACAAATTATTTATATTTGTTAAAAGTTAAATGGAATTCTATGATACGCATATTTCATACGGCGGATTGGCATTTGGGGCAAACCTTTTTTGGATATGATAGGAAGTTAGAGCATCAACATTTCTTAGGATGGCTTAAAAAGAACTTATCTGAAAGAGAGGTTGATGTATTGTTAATTAGTGGTGATGTATTTGATGTATCTAACCCTTCGGCTGCTGCCCAGCGAATGTTCTATGAGTTTTTGGGTGATGTAGTAAAGGATAACCCTTTGCTACAGGTCGTTGTTATTTCAGGTAATCACGATTCAGCTTCGCGCTTAGAAGTACCGCAACCCTTATTGGATAAAAATAGAGTAGTTATTAAAGGTTTGATACCCAAAAAAGAAGGACTAGTTGATTATGATTCGTTAATCATTGATCTGAAAAATAAAGCAGGAGAGGTTGAGGTTCTATGTTTAGCTGTTCCTTTTCTAAGACAAGGAGATTATCCTTCTGTTTCTGGTGTAGAGAATACTTATTCAGCAGGAGTGCAAGCTTTTTATGCTGAAATGATTGAAGTGGCAAAAAAACGAAAAGAAAAGAATCAGGCTTTAATCATTATGGGGCATCTTCATACGTTAAAAGCGGAAGTTGCAGATAAAGATCATAGTGAACGAATAATTATTGGTGGTTTAGAAGAAATTTCACCGGAGATTTTCACCAATGATATTGCATATACAGCATTGGGACACATTCATAAAGCTCAATGTGTGGCTAAATCGGAAAGAATACAGTATGCCGGTAGTCCTTTACCTCTTTCTTTTGCAGAAAAGAACTATAAAAAAGGTGTAGTAGAGGTAATTGTAGATGAAGGGAACTTAGTAACAGTAGAAAGAGTGGCGTATGAACCCTTGATTCAATTAATGAGTGTTCCAAAACAGGGGAGTGCTTCTCCTGATTTTATTTTGCAGGAATTGGAAAATCTACCTGAAGCAACTAATCAGTTGGATTATTATCCGTATTTAGAGGTTAATGTTTTGCTAACTGAACCCGAACCTTTATTGAAAAGTAAAATTGAGGAAATCATAGAACAAAAAGCAGTCCGTTTGGCTCGTATTCAATCTCATTTTGCGAATAAGAATGAAACCGAAGAATTAATGGAAACTGAATTATTGGGCCTAGATAATAAAAGTCCCATTGATGTAGCCAATTTATACTATCAATCTTTATATGGCGTTGAGATGCCTAATGAGTTACGGAGTTTATTTTATGAAGCATGTTCCTTAATAGAGATTAAAGATAAGTAGGAAATGAAAATATTAGCCATACGATTAATGAATCTTGCTTCTATTGAGGGGGCAGTAGAAATAGACTTTGAGAAAGAACCTCTGCATTCATCGGGCCTTTTTGCCATATCCGGTCCTACCGGATCGGGTAAATCTACCCTCTTAGATGCTTTATGTTTAGCTTTATATGATGAAACCCCGCGATTTAAAGCCACGTCAGAGAGCGTTTTATTAAAAGATGTAGGTGATACTACAGTCAATCAGTCGGATGTTCGTAATATTTTAAGAAGAGGAACAGGTGATGGATATGCAGAAGTAGATTTTGTAGGTTCAGATGGTTTACGTTATCGTTCCCGATGGTCGGTAAGGCGTGCTTATGGAAAAGCGAATGGTGCACTACAATCTCAAGTAATCAATGCACAAAACTTAGCTACCGGCGAAGAACTACAAGGTACCAAAACAGAGATATTAAATCAATTGGTTACTCACATAGGGTTGACTTATGAACAATTTACTCGTACGGTTTTATTAGCTCAAAATGAATTTGCAACTTTTCTAAAGTCTAAAGAGGGAGATAAGGCTGAATTATTAGAGAAACTGACAGGTACAGAAATATACTCTCAAATATCACAGGAGATTTTTCAACGGAATAAAGAAGAGGTTCAAAAGGTTGATACGTTGCGGAAAAACATAGCTGATATAAAAATATTAACAGAGGAAGAGTTAGAACTTCATCAAAAAAAAGAATTTGAAATATCAGAAAAAATAAAGATTGCAGATAGGCAAATAGAAGAATTAAAGGAACAACTCAAGGTGATAACTGCTTTAGTAAAAGCGGAAGATGAAGCATCGCAAAAACAACTTAAAGAAAAGAACTTAACAGCAGAAATCGGACTTATACAGGAAGGTTTAGAGAATAAGGAACAACAGATTACTTTGTTTCAAGAAAAACGAACTGTACTTCAGCCTGATATGGAAAAGGCTCAACGTTTAGACCTACAGATTGAGAACAAGAAGGAGGATCTAATAAAAGAGCACAATCGTTTGCGTAAGCTTAAGGAAGAGAGAGAAAAGATTGAGAAGGAATATATTAAGAGTAAACAAAGAATAGACTCATTACATAAGCAGCTGGGGGCAATTTTTGAAGTAAAACAAGATTGGAGTTCTAATTTATTTTTGGAGTATTATCAACAGAGAAGAATTTTATTGCTGGAAGAAGAGAATATAAACAAGGCATTATTAGATAGAATCAATTCATATAAAATCAATGAATTAGCTGCAAGACAAGCTGAATTAGTCGGACTTAAAAGTAAGAATGAGACTTTAAAGACGAAATTAAAAGAATGGAAGGCTACTTTAACTAAAATAACAACAATCAAGGATAAGTTAAAGAGTCTGAGCGAAAAGAAAAGCTTCTTAAAAAAAGAACAAGAGACAGAGTTAAAAAGTCAAATTGTAAAGAAGGAATCTTTTGAGCGGATTAAGGAGTTGTATGAGCAGCAAAAACTTGCAATAGGAAAAGATGTAAAAACTTTGCGGAGTTTTTTGAAGATAGGTCAGCCTTGTCCGGTATGTGGTAGTAAGGAGCATCCATACTACAAGAATGAGCAAGTGGATCTGCTGTTCAGAAAGATAGAAACACAGTATGAGACTACTGAACAGCAGTTGGATGAATTATCGGATTCATTAAATAAAATTGAGAACGCCATTCAATTAGTGCAAGAGCAAGAAAAAAATGAATCCAATATCTTGAGCGAACTGATTGAGAAAGAAATGGAGTTAAGGCCTGAGGAGGAAAAAGAAGAAGAAACGTATTATGATAAACTGCTATCTAAAATAGGAATAGCATTGGAAGAAATTAACGCTAAGATTCTGAAGCATAAAGATTTAAATATTATGTGGCAAGAAAAATCTATCGCGTTAGAGAAAAAGAAAAATAATTTAGAGGAGGTAAAAGAAAAGATTGACGATTTAAAATTGCAGGAGGTTACTCTTAAAACTTTGTATGATAACTTAGAAGGGAAAGAGAAAGAGGTAATAAAAGAACAAAACGAATTTAGAGATTCAAAGAAACAGTATGAGGAGTTAGCCGAGAATCGTAAAGCCTTACTTTCCGGAAAAGGAGTGAAAGAGGTACAAGAGGAGTTGAGTGTTGAAGAAAAACGATTGAATGAAGAGAAAGAAAAGTTGAGGTTGAAAAAAGAGGAGGCTTTAAGAATGATTTCTACCATCCAAGGACAACTTGAGCAGTTGCAGAAACAGATAAAAGAGTTACAACAGCAAAAGAAGGAGTCGTGGGATGCTGAAAATTTGTCTAAAGAAATACGAAAAGAGGAAGAAAACAGAAAAACGGAGAATGAAACATTAATTAAAATAAAAACTCAACTGCAATTCGATGAAGAGAATAGAGAATTAAAGGAGAAAACAGAACAGCAGTTAAAGAAAAAGATTGAAGTTGCAGAAAAATGGGCTAAGCTAGATAGCCTTTTTGGAAGTTCGGATGGAAAACGATTTAAGGTGATAGCTCAAGGTTATACCTTAAAGCTTTTATTAATTCATGCGAATAAACATTTATCTTATCTGGCAGATCGATATCGCTTACAACAGGTTTCGAATAAATTAACCCTTCAGGTGGTTGATCGGTATATGTTAGATGAAGTGCGAACCGTTCATTCTCTTTCCGGAGGAGAGTCTTTTTTAGTCTCTTTGGCCTTAGCTTTGGGGCTATCATCCTTATCCGGAAGAAACTTGAATGTGGATTCTTTATTTATTGATGAGGGATTTGGGTCACTCGATTCAGATACTTTGAATTTGGCTATGGAGGCCTTGGAACAATTACAACTGCAAGGTCGGAAAATTGGAGTCATATCGCACGTTCAGGAGATGAGTGAGCGTATTCCAACCCAAATACAATTGCATAAAGGGCATAATGGACGGAGTACCGTAAAAATTATAGGTTTTTAATTACTCACTCATTAGTGTAATTACAGTGATTTCAGGCCAGGCACCCCAACGAAAAGGAGGTCCTACTGAGCCCAATCCTACATTTACATATAAGCTCTGTTCTCCTTCCGAATATAAGCCACTCCATTCCGGATAAACTCTGGAAGCCAAAGAGTAGGAACCTAATTGAAATTGCATTCCGTGTGTATGCCCTGATAGAGTTAAAGGAATATTGCTTGTTGGAATAACCTCACGTCTCCAATGAGTAGGATTGTGGGATAATAATATTTGAAAGTATTGTTCTGTGTTCTGAGCTGCCTTCTTTAAATCTCCGTATTGAGCAAAAGGTGGTTCACCATCGTTTTCTACTCCAATTAGAGCAATGGAGTCTTTTCCGTTACTTATGAAAACGTGTTCATTCTTTAGTAAAACCCACCCCATTTTTCTTTGTTTCTCTTGAAGGGCTAAAAAATTATTATGTAAATCTTCGGGTCCTTTCCAGTGTTTATAATAAGGGCCATAATCGTGATTCCCCAATATGGAGTAAACGCCATCTTTTGCGTTCAGTTGAGATAAAATAGTTTCGTATGGAATTATTTCATCAGTCTTATTATTTACTAAATCTCCGGTAAATACAATCAGGTCGGGTTCTTGCTGATTCACCAAATCAACCATTTTTTGTATGGGCTTTTTTTTGTCATACCAACTACCCAAATGTAAATCTGATATTTGTACTATTTTATAATGGTTAAAAGAGGTTGGTATGTTTTTATTCTTATAAAGAATGGGTTTTACATCAAATTGTTCTCTACCAAAAATAGAGCCATATAATAATATGATGACTGAAAGAATACTGGTTGTGCCTCCTAATACGAAGAGAGTTTTTTTTGCTAGAGGAATTTTATAAAATAGGAATCCCAATAAAGAGCCTGCAGTTAAAAATAGTAAGGGGTTTACAACTAAGAAATAACATAAGGTATAAATTCCTAATTCTTTAGCGTAGAGAGTGTAGTCTGTATTCAAAGGATTCTTTATGATTAGAAATAATCCTATACATAACAACAATATGATTATCCAATAGAGGAATTTAAATCCTTTTTTTACTCTGTTATTCTTGAAGATATACACAAAGTATATGTAACTACCCGGTATAAGTAGTAGTAGCGACGATGAAAGAAGAAGTTTTTGAAACATAAATGATTCTTGTACTAAAATAATAGGACAAGTTTAGACATAATATCTTCAGTAATGACAATCAGAACGGTTAAAAGATATAAAAGGAATGCAACAAAGATGTTAAGTTATTTTTGTTGAATGAGGAGGTGTTTGGGTAGCATAAAGCCTATTATTGTGGCTTCAGGGGTTAACCGGTTGTTTTGTGTAGTAGCTATTCCTAAATTGGAAAAGGATATTTTACTTTTAACCCATTCAAGAAAAATGGAGGTGTTTTCTGTCATGTCGAAATGTGAAATTATAAAATCATGACCTTGATTTTTCTCCTGCTGAAGATGTATTGCAGCGGCTTCAGTAAATCGATGAGTTAATGTTTTTACCTGTTTTTGTTTATAAGGATTATTTTCAAAGAGTAGATCCATTTCTGAGTCGGTAGTAGAAACAAAAAGCGTGATGTTTCTATTGCTTTTTATCTCTTTAATTAAGCTTTCTTCATTTAGTGGAGGAGTGGTGGAGTGAGTTTTATTTTTTAATAGAAAGTCAAGGTTTATTTGAGTATCATCAGCATATAAAATATTGTTCTCTATTTTAATGGCTATTTCAGCCGAGTCAATATAAATAGTATAGTCCCTATCTAATAAATCAATCATTCGATTAGCCTCTTTTAGTAATTGCATGGCCTCGGATGCTTTTGTGCGTTTACTTTCCTCAAATTCAGTAAGCCATGAAGCCCTCACTACATCACACCCTTGCAATGACGCTATCTTGGTAAACTCTGTATCAAAATTCCAGTCTTTGAAAAAAGAAGGCCAATGTATTTGGGTATATAATTGATGGATTTTATATTGTTTTTTCATCTGTCAAATGCTAATAACTCACCTTTGTGCGTGTTAATTACTTTATTTTGACTGTATAACAAGTTTCCATTTACAAAAGTTTTATCAATAGACCAGTTATATGTATTACCTTCAAATGGACTCCATCCACATTTACTAAGGATGTTTTCTTTTGTTACACGCCACTTTTTATTTGGATTGAGTAAAACTAAGTCTGCTGCATATCCTTTTCTTATAAATCCTCTTTTTTTGATCCGAAATATCTTAGCCGGAGCATGACACATTTTATCTACCACTGTTTCAAGAGTAAATGCGCCTTCATCAACTAATTGTAACATATTTACCAACGAATATTGTAAGGTCGGTATTCCTGAAGCGGCCTTTAATGCTCCACCTTCTTTATCTTTAGGTAGGTGGGGGGCATGATCAGTTGCTATACTATCAATGATGTTTTCATTAATGGCATCGCGAAGGCTCTTTTTATCTTTTTCTGTTTTTATAGCAGGATTGCATTTTATTTTGGTTCCCAGTGTGTTGTAATCTTTATCAGAATATAGAAGGTGACCTACACAAGCTTCTGCTGTAATGTTTTTATCCTCAATGGGTTTAGAAGAAAAAAGCTGGAGTTCTTTTTGGGTGGATAGATGAAGGACATGGAGTCTAGCCTGAGCTTGAACTGCTAATTCAATGGCAAGTGCAGTAGATTGATAACACGCCTCTTCAGATCGGATTAAAGGGTGAAACGAAAGAGGTAAATCATCTTTTTGATTTTCCTTTTCAAGATAGTAGGCTCGGTTTTTATTGATGGCATCATTGTTTTCACAATGGGTAGCAATTAAAAAATCGGTACCATTGAAAATTTCCTCTAAACTTCTTCGTCGGTCAACCAGCATATTTCCGGTACTGGCACCCATAAAAACCTTAATTCCACAAATGGGGTAGGACTCAATATCTTTGAATAGTTTGAAATTAGAATTTGTTGCACCAAAATAACACGAGTAATTGATGAGCGAACGTTCGCTCATCAAATCTAATTTACTCTCCAAGGCTTCAATTGTTGTAGTTTGAGGGATGGTGTTAGGCATGTCACAGATTGAAGTAACACCTCCAGCTACAGCAGCAGTACTCTCCGTTAAAAAGTCTGCTTTTTGCGTCATTCCCGGATCTCTAAAGTGTACGTGAGTATCAATAATACCAGGAATCAAAAAGTTACCTGTTGCATCTATTCTCTCACTGCAAGGTTGTATGGGTTCTTGACCTTCTGTTAAAATCTCAGCAATGTAATTATCTTCAATGACTACTGATCCGATGAATTTTTTCTTTTCATTGACAATCGTAGCATTATATATGAGTGTACGTTTATTTTTCATTTTTTACTTTTGGTCCTTTATGGAATAAACTGTCTAGTTTTAATTTAATGACACCAAAAACAGCTTCTCCAAAAATACTAGTGTCCATTTTTGATGTGCCAAGACGGCGATTAATGAAAATAACAGGTACTTCAACAATCTTAAATCCCGCCAAATGGGCTTTAAATTTCATCTCAATCTGGAAGGCATATCCTTTAAATTGAATCTTTTCTAAATCAATTGTTTCCAATACTTTTCTGCGATAGCATTTAAAGCCTGCAGTAGTATCGTGAATAGGTAAGCCTGTTATGGTTCGTACATATTTAGAGGCAAAATAAGACATTAGAACCCTCCCCATAGGCCAGTTTACTACATTCACCCCACTGACATAACGAGAGCCAATAGCTACATCTGCACCATCTTTTGTGCAAGCCTCATATAATCGGGGTAAATCTTCCGGATTGTGACTAAAATCGGCATCCATCTCAAAAATAAACTGATAATCTTTTTTTAGTGCCCATCTAAAACCTGCAATATATGCAGTTCCTAATCCTTGCTTACCCTCTCTTTCAATTAAAAATACGGATTCAGGAAACTCTTTCTGAAGAGTCTTTACAATATTAGCTGTTCCGTCAGGAGAACCATCATCTATTATGAGAATATTAAATTTTTTCTCTAAATTAAAAATAGCACGAATGATGTTTTCGATATTTTCTTTTTCATTATATGTGGGGATGATAACGAGACTATCCGGGGTTTGCATATTAATTAGAGCTAATGTATATACATACAAATGTACTTCTTTATATAGCATTATAAAAAATAGAATAGAAAAACTAAGTGTTTTTTTGTAATTTTACACACTTAATCAGATTCAAGACTTCATTTTATGACATTTTCTGAGTTTAAAGAGTTATATGCCAGGCACCCAAGGCTTCAAGCCTTGCAGCATACAATAGAAAAAGAGCGAGTAAATTCCATTCATATTAAGGGATTGTCAGCTTCATCTTTTGCCATAATAGCTTCTATTCTTATTGAAAAAGATTCCTTTCCTTACTTGTTTATTTTAGACGATTTGGAAGAGGCCGGTTATTTTTATCAGGATATAAAGCAAATAGTAGGAGAGGGAAAAGTCCTTTTTTATCCTTCTTCATATAGAAGAGCTATAAAGTATGGACAAAAAGATGCGGCTAATGAAGTTCTTCGTACTGAAGTATTGAGTCAGCTACAGAAAAAGGATGAGAGATTGTTTGTTGTCACTTATCCTGAGGCATTAGCTGAAAAGGTGGTTTCCAAGGAAAAATTAAATAAAAATCTAATCAAGTTAGAGGTTGGGCAATCTGCTGATTTTGTAGCATTGCGTGAACAGTTATACGATTATGGATTTGAGTATACCGATTATGTTTATGAGCCCGGTCAATTTGCCATTAGGGGAAGTATTATGGATATCTTTTCATACTCTTCTGAAATACCTTTTCGCATTGATTTTTTTGGAGATGAGATTGATAGCATTCGAACTTTTGAGATAGAGAGCCAATTGTCGGTAGAGCAGAAGCAGAGTGTGATGATTGTTCCTAATATCGGATTGTTTGATGATGAATCGGTTTCTTTTTTTAGCTTTTTGGTTACGGATACTATAATCTGTGCAAAAGACTTCTTTTGGACACAAGAAAGGATTGGAGTCGTTCAGAATGAAACTTTGTTGCCACAGGCAGTCATGGCTCAACAAGAAGAAACAGGTGAGAATATATCTATAGGCAACACTCTTTTATCTCTTGAAACTTATAAGAAAGAGATTCAAGGATTTAGGAAGATAGAGTTTGGGAATAAGTCAACAGATGTGGCTGATGCTACTATTGAGTTTTCCACTTCTCCTCAACCTATTTTTCATAAGAGCTTTGATCTGCTGACTAACTCTTTTACTGATTTTTTAGAAAAAGGATACGCCCTTTATATTTGTAGTGATAGCTCTAAACAAATAGAACGTTTAAAGGCTGTATTTGAAGATAGAGGAGATACCATTCCTTTTACTGCTGTAAAAAAGACTATCCATGCGGGGTTTTCAGATCATACATTGAAGATCTGCCTTTTCACTGATCATCAAATATTCGACAGATATCATAAATATACACTGAAAAGTGACAAGACACGTTCTGGCAAAATGGCGCAATCTATTAAAGAGTTGAATCAATTCCAACCGGGAGACTATGTCATCCATTCAGACCATGGAGTGGGACGTTTTGAAGGATTGGTTAGGCTGCCCATAGGAGATACAGTCCAAGAAGTGATTAAACTGACCTATCGCAACAACGATGTGGTTTTTGTATCTATTCATTCTTTGCATAAAATATCGAAATATAAAGGAAAAGAGGGAGAAGAGCCTAGTCTAAATAAATTAGGAACTGGAGCTTGGCAAAAGTTGAAAGATAGAACAAAAACAAAACTGAAAGATATTGCAAGAGATTTAATAAAACTCTATGCCAAACGTCGGGAAGAAAAGGGATTTGCGTTTAGTCCTGATACCTATTTACAACGAGAGTTAGAGGCTTCCTTTATTTATGAAGATACTCCGGATCAAAGTAAAGCTACTGTAGATGTGAAGCAAGATATGGAACAGGCTATTCCTATGGATCGTTTAATTTGTGGTGATGTTGGATTTGGAAAGACGGAAGTTGCTATTCGTGCTGCATTTAAGGCCGTTACAGACAATAAGCAGGTTGCAGTCTTGGTTCCAACTACTGTTTTAGCCTATCAGCACTATCTAACATTCACTAAGCGATTGAAAGATTTTCCTTGTCGTGTAGATTATTTAAGTAGAGCCCGCACTCTTAAAGAAAAGAAAGAAATTGTGAGTGGATTAAAGAATGGTGATATTGATGTGTTGATAGGTACTCATCGTATTCTGAGTAAAGATGTCAAGTTTAGAGATTTGGGGTTGTTGATAGTCGATGAAGAGCAGAAGTTTGGTGTTTCTGTAAAAGAAAAACTACGCTTACTAAAAGTTAATGTAGATACTTTAACCCTAACCGCTACTCCTATACCTCGTACACTTCAATTTTCATTGATGGGAGCTCGTGATTTGAGTATTATTTCAACGCCTCCCCCTAATCGTCATCCTATACAGACAGAAATTCATACGTTTAATAAAGAAGTTCTTGTAGATGCCATTAATTTTGAGATGAGTCGCAACGGACAAGTTTTTTTTGTTAATAATCGTATATCCGAATTGCCTGAAATAAAGAACTTCATAGAGAAGAATATTCCTGATTGTAGGGTACTTATTGGACATGGGCAGATGGATTCTTCGAGAATGGAAAAAGTGATATTGGATTTTGTTCATCATGAGTATGATGTCTTGTTGGCAACAACTATTATTGAGAGTGGGGTAGATATACCAAATGCTAATACCATAATAATTAATAATGCACAAAATTTTGGGTTAAGTGATTTACATCAGATGAGAGGAAGAGTTGGACGAGGTAATCGAAAGGCGTTTTGTTATCTGTTAGCTCCCCCTTTGACTTTGATAAGCCCCGAATCAAAAAGAAGGTTACAGGCCATTGAGAGCTTCAGTGACTTAGGTAGTGGTTTCCATATAGCAATGCAAGATTTGGATATCCGTGGAGCCGGAAATATGTTGGGTGCTGAACAAAGTGGGTTTATTGCTGATTTAGGCTATGAAACCTATCAAAAAATTCTAACCCAAGCTGTACAAGAATTAAAAGAGGAAGAGTTCTCCGATATATATGAACAAGATACTCTTGAGTTGGCAGATGATAAAGAGTATGTTGATGATTGTCAAATAGAGAGTGATTTAGAATTACTTTTACCCGATCAGTATGTAACCGGAAGTAGTGAGCGGATGTCTCTTTATCGTGAATTGGATAATTTAGTTTTAGATGATGAAGTCGAAAAGTTTGAGAAGAAACTGAAAGATCGGTTTGGTGCCATTCCTAAAGAGACAGAAGAGTTACTTCGAATTGTTCCCTTACGTCGGTTAGCTAAAAGATTAGGGGTAGAGCGTGTGTTCCTTAAAGGAGGGCAGATGATTCTTTTCTTTGTAAGCAATGAGGAGAGTGCTTTTTATCAAAGTTCTGCTTTTGGAAAAATAATCTCTTTTGCAGTTCAAAATCCTCGTCGTTGTGATTTAAGAGAAAAGCGAGGTAAACGTTCTTTAATGGTTAAAAATGTGACAACGGTGAAAGATGCTGTTTCTGTGTTACAGGAAATAGTGTCCATGTCAGCATAGTTCATCTCTGTTTTCTTTTCTCTTTTCTTCTATTTCCTTTGGAATTAGGCCTGTTGCTATTTTGTCCTTGATTAGGATATAGTTGGGTAATCAGATCTTGGCGATTCATCGTTTTTAATTTTTTGATGATTTCTTGTCGTTCTTCCGACTTATACCAGAAAAAATATTGGCGTTGGGCAAGCTTTTCCTGTTTGGTTTTAGCACTAAAGACAGGTTGCATGGTGTATGGGTGATATCCTGTATACCAAGTTTCAGTAGCAACAGTCATAGGAGTAGGCGTAAAGTCTTGGACTTGTCTCAAATGGAAGTTTAATTTTTTCGTTTCTATGGCTAATTCTGCCATATCTTCTTCCGTACATCCGGGGTGACTGCTAATAAAATAAGGAATGAGTTGTAAATTTAGATTTCGTTCATTATTAATCTTATTGAATATGGCATTGAATTGAGAGAATTGTTTGAAGGAGGGTTTTCTCATAATGGCTAACACTCGATCACTCGTGTGTTCGGGGGCAACTGTAAGTCGACCACTGATGTGTTTGGTAATAAGCTCTTCTGTATATCTTTTAGCATTCTTATTCGTTTCTTCGTTTTTGCTTTCATGCAATAACAGATCATATCGTACGCCGCTTCCGATAAAGGTTTTTTTTATTTGGTCTATTCTATCAATCATTTGGTAGATTTCTATTAGAGGACCATGATTGGTGTTTAGATTAGGACATATTTTAGGGTGTAGACAGGAAGGACGTTTACATTTTTCACAAATATCTTCATTGATTCCCTTCATTTGATACATATTAGCAGAAGGACCCCCTAAATCACTAATGTATCCTTTGAATTCGGGATGCTGAATAGTCTGTTTCACCTCTTTTAGAATACTCTCTTTAGAACGGCTGACAATAAATTTTCCTTGATGTGCTGAGATGGTACAAAATGCACATCCTCCAAAACACCCTCTATGTAGATTGATGGAGAATTTTATCATTTCATAGGCTGGAATTCGTTTGTTATTATATTTTGGGTGGGGTAAACGGGTATAGGGTAAATCAAACGAATAATCCAACTCCTCAGTAGTCATTAGTGAATATGGAGGATTTATTACAATAGTTTCTTTTTCTACTTTTTGTATAATACGAGATGCATGGAATTTGTTACTTTCTTCCTCGATGTGCTTGAAGTTTGCAGCCTGTTTCTTTTTATCTTGCAAACACTCTTCGTGAGAAAACAAATGTATGTCTCCTTCTGCTGAATCCACCTCTTTTATTTTATATGCTGTTTGAGGCAGATGGGTAGGAGTCATATCAGAAGTACAATAAGGCTTATTTGAACTTTTTAATGCATGAAGGTAATGGTTAGCTAAGTCGATTATGGGTTTCTCACCCATGCCGTAAACTAATAAATCGGCTTTACTATCGTATAGAATGCTACGTTGCAATTTATCTTGCCAATAATCGTAATGAGTTAGGCGACGCATACTGGCTTCAATTCCTCCTATAATAATGGGGGAATCCGGATAGATCTCTTTTAGAATGTGGCTGTATACAAGAGTAGGGTATTCAGGACGCATATCAATACGTCCATCTGCGGTGTAGGCATCTTCACTCCGAAGTCTTTTATTTGCCGTATATTTGTTAACCATGGAGTCCATGGCACCGGCACTTACTCCAAAAAACAATCTGGGACGCCCCAACTTCTTGAAATCTCTTAAATCATCTCTCCAGTTAGGTTGAGGAACAAGGGCAACTTTTAGTCCTTCTGCTTCTAACATTCTACCTATTACAGCACCTCCAAAAGAAGGGTGATCAACATAATCGTCTCCATTAAATAGAATCACATCTAATTCGTCCCATCCTCGGAGTTTTACCTCTTTCTTTGTGGTAGGAAGCCAGTCAGTCAGGTTGTACTTTCTCATGCCCAATTAATGATAGTGATTGTTTTAATTTTGCGTTTTATATGAAATGTAGTATGGGAAGGTTAATCTTTCTTTTGGATTTGTAAACGCATTTCATCTCCTGAATAGATTTCTCTAAATCCAATCTCTCGCTTTGACAGATAATCTTTTAAATGGCTGAAGTTTTTCCTTGATACGAAGATGATCTCTATTTGTTCTCCTTTTTGTAAACTAAAATAAGCTTCAAGAGCTATGATTAAAGGATGAAGTTCTTTTTCCTTGCGTGTATCAATGATTTTCATTTACTTCTTGTGCTTCCTCCTCCTTGTATTGTTGATTGTATAGTTTTATCAGTTCTTGAAGACCAAAAGCCTTCATTTTTCTATGATAGATAACATCAATGCATAAATCCAAGAGTTTTTTGCTGTCTTCTTTTTGATGTGCAATTAAAGATCGGATATTCAGTTTTAGTTTGTCAAGCACTGCTTCTGTTACTAAACCGTTACTATCTACTAAATGATTAAATAAACCATATTCTTTGATGGTTTCAAGATGTTCTTGAGACACTTTGATTAATTGGGTACCACTATGATTTGCTTGGATTGTATACATGACTTTCAGTGTTGAGGTTATATAAACAAAGATAATAGAATAAATATTAAAAGTAAAGAAGCGGTGACTTATTTCACCGCTTCTAAAATCTTATTTCAACTTTACTATTTAGCATAACTTACAGCACGAGTTTCTCGTATCACTGTAATCTTAACCTGTCCCGGATAGGTTAGGTCATCTTGAATCTTTTGAGCAATCTCATTCGATAGCTTTTCTGTTTCTTTATCGTCAATGCTGTCAGCACCTACGATAACACGCAATTCACGACCAGCTTGAATGGCATAGGTCTTAACAACTCCGGGATAAGATAAAGCTAATTGTTCCAAATCATTTAAGCGTTTAATGTAAGCTTCAACAATTTCACGACGGGCTCCAGGACGAGCTCCTGATATGGCATCGCAGACTTGTACAATGGGTGCTAACAAACTAGTCATTTCAATCTCGTCGTGGTGAGCTCCAATGGCATTGCAAACATCCGGTTTTTCTTTATACTTTTCTGCAAGTTTCATACCGAGTAAAGCATGTGGTAATTCGGGTTCTTCGTCCGGAACCTTACCTATATCGTGTAATAGCCCGGCTCGCTTAGCCTTTTTGGGGTTAAGCCCTAATTCTGAAGCCATTACTGCACATAAGTTAGCTGTCTCACGTGAGTGCTGTAATAAGTTCTGCCCGTATGAAGAACGGTATTTCATTTTACCTACAATGCGGATTAATTCAGGATGTAAGCCGTGAATACCTAAATCAATGCTTGTACGCTTACCGGTTTCAATGATTTCCTCATCAATTTGCTTCTTTACCTTCGCTACAACCTCTTCAATGCGAGCCGGATGAATTCTGCCATCTAATACCAATTGATGTAGAGCCAATCTGGCAATTTCTCTACGAACAGGATCAAAAGCTGAAAGGACGATTGCTTCCGGCGTATCATCTACAATGATTTCAACCCCTGTTGCGGCTTCCAATGCACGGATGTTTCTGCCTTCGCGTCCAATAATCCGACCTTTAATTTCATCAGATTCAATATGAAATACAGTTACAGAGTTTTCTATGGCAGTTTCGGTTGCCACTCTTTGTATCGATTGTACTACAATACGTTTGGCTTCTTTATTAGCAGTCATCTTAGCATCATCAACAATATCGTTGATGTATGACTGTGCCTGAGTCTTGGCTTCTTCTTTCAGTGATTCTATCAAATGTTCTTTTGCTTCAGCTACTGATAAACCTGAGATTTCCTCCAGTCTGTCTCTCTGTTGAGTTTGGAGAACGGTTAATTCTTCCTGCTTCTGCTCAATAATGCTTAATTGTCTGTCTAAGTTGCTTTTTATGGCATCTACTTCGGTGTTTTTTCTTTTAGCCTCTTCGTGTCTACGATTAATGGCCATTTCCCGTTGTTTTAATTTGTTTTCTACCTGTTGAATCTTCTTGTTGCGAATAGAAACTTCTTTTTCCAGCTCAGACTTTTTATTGAGAAACTTTTCCTTTACTTCTAAAAGTTTTGTTTGTTTAATGACCTCAGCTTCTGTTTCTGCTTCGGTAAGTATCGAATTGTACTTAGATTTAGCCACATATCTAAACACAACATAGGCTAAGACTCCACCAATGATGAAGCTTACAAAACCTGCTACTATTGTTCCAATCATATGTTTTACTTTAAAATATTATATAATAAAAACGCACTGCTTAGAGTTAATCTCATAAAAGATTACACTAACAGTGCGTGATTTTTATCTCCAATAAAATAAAGAAGAATTATTAACTCATTGTAATTAAAGCTTTTTCTCTAAAAGAGCATTTAATTCTTCTATCTTGTTTATATAAGGTTCCGTGTCATTCTTATCTTCCAAATTTACTACTTCAAGAGAAAATTGATAAGCTACCATTGACATCAATTGCTCTAAAGGTAAATCACCGTAATGACTTCTATATGCATTCAATCTTATATTAACCCTATGCGCAGCTTTACGTACTTTCTCTTCATCTTCTCTATTGATTGTCATGGGAAAGTAGGTAGAGCCTAACTCTAGGTTTATTTTTATTTTATCGCTCATACATCAAACTGTATTTGTCAAAATCTACTTATCCGTTAAGTAGATTGATGCATTTGTCGACTTCACGCACTAAATAAGACAATCGAGCTTTTGTTTCAGTAATATCCTTGTCATATAAACTGATTGTCTTTGCTGTTTTTAAATGGGTGTAGTTTAGTTTTACTTCTTTTAATTTTTTTGCCAATTCACTCTTTTCTTCTTTTTCTTGTTCAAGAAGAGTCTTTAATTCAGCTAACTCGTCTTTTAACTTGTCATACTGTTGAATTAGGCGTCGCAATCGTGCTTCAAAATTGCTTATTAACTCTTTTTCTTTTTCTGTCATTGCTACACCACAATATTACACAAAAATACGATTTAGTTGCAGATAACAAAAACTTTTTATGTGATTTTAATCATAACTATTCATAATTAATTCAGCTAAAAGTTAGTAATAAAAAAAGATATTCCTTTATTCTAAACAGAAAAAAAGAAGTAAGTTTGTTTTTATTTGCCTTTCCATCTCATCTGTTGAGAAATATGATTAAAAAAATAAACTAATGATATTATGAAAATAGGACTATTTATTCCTTGCTATGTAAATGCTATTTTTCCTCATGTAGGAATTGCTTCATATCAGTTGTTGAAAAAACTGGGGTTGGATGTTGATTATCCTTTAGATCAGACTTGTTGTGGTCAACCTATGGCCAATGCCGGCTTTGAAGATGAGGCTGAAAAATTGGCAGAGCGATTTGAAAATCAGTTTCATTCTTATGATTATATTGTAGGCCCTTCCGCGAGTTGTGTTTCTTTTGTGAAAGAGAATTATCCCCGTATACTTAAAAAAGAAAAACATTTGTGTGAAAGCATAGGTAAGATTTATGATATTTGTGAATTTATTCACGATGTGGTCAAACCTGATACCTTAAATTCCCGTTTCCCTCATAAGGTAAGTATTCATAACAGTTGTCACGGTGTGAGAGAGCTTTTCCTGTCAACTCCAAGTGAAATGAATCTTCCTTATAATAACAAATTAAGAAACTTGTTGCAGATGGTAAAAGACATTGAGATCTTTGAGCCCTCTCATTCAGATGAGTGTTGTGGTTTTGGGGGGATGTTTGCTATTGAAGAAGCTGCCGTATCTACTTCCATGGGACGGGATAAGGTTAAAGATCATATGCATACAGGAGCGGAATATATAACCGGTGCCGACAGTTCTTGTATGATGCATATGAAAGGAGTTATTGACCGAGAAAAATGGCCCATCAAGACCATTCATATTGTTGAAATATTAAATTCTGAAGCATGAGTACAGCACATTCTAAAGCAGCGGAAAAATTTCTGCAAAATAGCAAACAAGCCGAGTGGCATAATGAAACACTATGGTTAGTTAGGGAAAAACGCGATCGGTTAAGTAAAGCGGTACCCGAGTGGGAAGAATTAAGAAATAAGGCTGAAGCCATCAAACTCTATTCTTCTAGTCATTGGGTAAAATTGCTTACTGAATTTGAAAAAAATGCCACGGCGAATGGAGCCATAGTTCATTGGGCTAAAGATGCGCAAGAATATCGCGAAATCATTTATAAATTGTTGAGTGAAAGAAAGGTCAAGAAGTTTGTAAAGAGTAAGTCAATGCTCTCAGAAGAGTGTGAGCTAGACCCCTTTTTGATAGAAAGAGGAATAGAAACCGTAGAGACTGATTTGGGAGAGTGTATTCTTCAGTTAATGAAGCTTCCTCCCAGCCATATTGTGTTGCCTGCCATTCATATTAAGAGAGAACAAGTAGGAGAGTTGTTTGAAGAGAAACTGCATACTGAAAAGGGAAACTTTGACCCCACCTATCTTACTCATCAAGCGCGTAAGTATCTTCGGGATATATTCTTAACAGCTGATGCTTCAATGACGGGTGGAAACTTTGCCGTAGCTTCAACGGGAGAAGTTGTGGTATGTACCAATGAAGGGAATGCGGATATGGGAACATCGGCTACCGATTTTCATATTGCAGCTTTTGGCTTGGATAAGATTGTTCCCGATAAAGAGTCGTTGGGTGTATTTACCCGTTTGTTGGCCCGATCAGCTACGGGACAACCCATTACCAGTTATACCTCTCATTATGGTAAACCCAAACAGGGGGGAGAGTTCCATATCATCATTGTGGATAATGGGCGATCGGATATCTTAGCTGACCCGGAGCATCGTAAGCTGTTAAATTGCATCCGTTGTGGTGCTTGTATGAATACTTGTCCGGTTTATCGCAGAAGTGGAGGCTATTCTTATTCTTATTTCATCCCGGGCCCGATTGGCATTAATTTGGGTATGACAAAATCACCCCAAAAACATGCCGGTAATCTTTCAGCCTGTTCGTTATGTCTGTCCTGCTCTATGGTTTGTCCGGCAAAAGTTGATTTAGGCGAGCAGATCTATAAGTGGAGGCAAAAGTTAGATGAGTTAGGAGAAAGCAATAGGCAGAAAAAAATAGTATCAAAAAGCATGCAGGTTGTAATGGATAGTCCTACGCTATTTTATGCGGCATTATGGGCTGCTCCATTGGTGAATAAAATGCCTCGTTTTATGGTGTATAACAAGTTGAATGCGTGGGGAGAAGGCCGGGAACTTCCTCAGTTTGCTTCACAATCGTTCAACTCTTTGTGGAAGAAGAATAAAGTGCAAGAAAAGAAGAAAGACAATGAGTAGTAAAGATTATATTTTGAACAAGATAAAGGAAAACACGAAAGAAGTGTTTGAAAAACCTAATCTGAAAGATATTCGTGTTACGGAATTCAACGATCCGGTAGCTCAATTCAAAGAGAGTTTGACTGCTGTAGGAGGAGAATATTATGAAGTGAATGGAGGTGAGACATTGAATATGGAAGAAATTATTAAACGGTTCTTTCCGGATGCAAAAACCATAGCTTCTACTTTAAATGAAATGACTTTTGCCAATTTGAATCCGGATACAGTTGATAAACCTCAAGATTTGGATGGAATTGATGTAGCGATACTAAAGAGTGATTTAGGGGTTGCAGAAAATGCAGCCGTTTGGTTTGAGCAGGATATGAAACATAGGATTCTTTATTTCATACCTGAAGCATTGGTTATCCTGCTAGACAAAGAACAGATTGTGCCTACGATGCATCACGCTTATGCTAAAATCGATAAAAGAGAAATACCCGATTTTGGGGTGTTTATCTCAGGTCCTTCAAAGACAGCTGATATTGAGCAGGCTTTAGTTATGGGAGCTCACGGAGCGCGTAGGGTATTGGTAATCTTAAAATGATGATTGAACATGAGTGTTCAATTTTAGTTGATTTAAGGGGGAGTTCGATATGAAATCGAGAGATATAGTTAGAAGAACCTAATAGGTTTAGATCGGATTCAGGTTATTTTAGATAAGGGAGGGGCATCAATTTAATTTTATTGATGCCCCTTTCTTTGTATCTTTAGATAGAGATTTTTGTTGCACCCAGACCGAACCCTCATCGATCCCAGAGACAACCCCGTTCGGTCTGGGTTAAAAGGTGGATATAACCCAGACCGATAAAAATGTATAGTTTTTGGAAAGAAAAATCATAGAAACGGAGTTGTTGATCTAAATCAAGTGGAGATATTCTAAAAAAGAATATCTTTAGCAGAAAATAGCTTTTACTTAGAAAAGCCTGTGAAAACGTGTCGTAAATTGATGGTGTGGAGTAAAATAGAGATTAAATAGCTATGACTCTTTTGTGAAGAGTTAAGAAAGGATAAGGATAAAATAAAGAAAATGACAATACGTTGGAATGAAACGGTTGATGATGCATTAGTATTTTATAAATTTCACATTAGAACAGATTCTGATGTCAAACGAAATATACGCATCCTGCAATTTTTTGTTCCGGTGGTTTCTTTAATCATTTTGATTCCTATTATAGAAGATTCTAATTTAGGGATTGGACTAATTTTATTTTCCTTAATCTGGATAGTAGTTACTCCCTCATTAAGGCGTTACCAACTATTTCATAGGGCTCGAAAAGAGTATATGAAGCCTAAAAACTTACGTTACTTTGGTGAGCGGGAGCTGATTTTAAGTGAGAAAGGATTTCTGTTAAAAACAGAATTTTGTGAAACGTTGTATAAATGGAAGACCGTAACCGATGTGATGCAAGTTGAAGGTTATTACTTCATTGATATTGAAGGGCAAGAAATTCTTATTATTCCCG
>CAZFXK010000013.1:0-10169 GCA_964522975.1 uncultured Bacteroides sp.
TTATACCTTTTGAATAATGTCCATACCTAAAGATATTGCTTTTTCATTCATAGGTATGAATCGGTGATGCCTTTCTGGAAGAGTTTTTTTAAGTCCTTCAATTACATTATCCAAAGTAACGATTGGTTTTACTTTAAGAAAACCACCTAAAACAACCATGTTAAATGCTTTACTCATATTATTTTCATTTGCCGCATCCATGGCGTTGATTCTATAGATATTAATGTCGGTCCGTGTTGGTGGATTCAGAATGCCATACGCATCATAAATTAAAGATCCTCCGGGTTTTACTTTACTTTCAAATTTTTGTAACGAAGGTTGATTTAATATAATGGCCGTGTCGTATTGACTTAATATGGGTGAGGATATTTTCTCGTCGCTAACGATGACAGTTACGTTTGCAGTCCCTCCACGTTGTTCAGGACCATAAGCCGGCATCCAACTTACTTCTTTGCCTTCCATTAATCCGGAATAAGCTAATATCTTACCCATTGAAAGTACTCCTTGACCGCCAAATCCGGCAATTATTATTTCTTCTTTCATTGTTTTTCGTTTTATTCTTTGTCTTTTAAATCGCCAAGTGGATAGAATGGAAACATATTGTCCTCCATCCAATCATTCGATTTTTGAGGAGTCATTTTCCAACCTGAGCTACAAGTTGATACAATTTCTACGAGATTTGAGCCTTTTTCGGTTAAAGAGTTTTCAAAAGCTTTGCGTATAGCTCGCTTGGCTTTACGAATTGCCGGAACCGATTGTACTGATTGGCGGGTTACATAAGCTGTGCCTTCCAATTGAGCTGCAATTTCCGTAATTTTTAATGGATATCCGTGAATTTTTACATCACGACCATAAGGACAAGTAGATGTAGGCATACCTTCTAAAGTAGTTGGGGCCATTTGTCCTCCTGTCATACCATAAATTGCATTATTAATGAAAATAATCGTAATATTATCTCCTCTATTTAATGCGTGAATTGTTTCAGCTGTACCTATGCAAGCTAAATCACCATCTCCTTGATAAGTAAAGACTAAGCGGTCCGGCCATAATCTTTTTATAGCTGTAGCCAATGCAGGAGCTCTTCCATGTGCAGCTTCTTGCCAATCAATGTCTAAATAGTTATAGATAAAGACTGCGCATCCAACAGGAGAGATACCTACTGCTTTTTCTTCCATGCCCATTTCTTCAATTACCTCTGCAATGAGCTTGTGAACAACACCATGACTACAGCCCGGGCAATAGTGCATATGGTTATCATTCATCAATTTCGGTTTTTCATAAACCAGATTTTCCGGTTTAATTATATCTATTGTTTTCATTTGATTCTTAATTAATGATTCTTAGTGAAATCGAATAAAAAACTCTATGAGTTTTAGGAAAATTGAAGCCATACAAACATAGAGAAATAGCTTGAAGTCATCAAGTGTGAAATAGATAATAACAGATGCAATGGCACCTACTAAAAAAAGAATGTTTAATATATTTCTTACTTTATCTAAATTCATCGTACTCTTTTGTGTAATATAAATTATATCAATTTCTCTTCAATGGCTTGAACAATTTCATCCGGATCAGGAACTATACCTCCTAATCTTCCAAAATGCTCAACTCTAACTTTTCCTTCTACTGCCAGACGAATATCTTCTATCATTTGGCCTGCATTAAGTTCTAAAGAGAGTATCCCTTTTACTTTGTTTGCATATTCATTCAATATTTTAGTGGGGAATGGCCATAAAGTTATAGGACGTAGAATACCTACTTTAATTCCTTTTTCACGAGCCATTTCCATTGCTTTTTGTCCAATGCGTGCCATAGAACCAAAAGCAACAATTAAGTATTCTGCGTCTTCACAGTTTATCTCTTCAAAGCGGACCTCATTGGCTTCTATCTTTCTATATTTTTCTTGGAAACGAAGGTTGTTCTTTTCCATTTGGTCGGGTTGAAGCTCTAATGAAGTAATTATATTCGGTTTTCTGTCTTTGGTTTTTCCGGTAGAAGCCCATGGACAACGTGCGATGACCTCTTCATCGGTTAAACGTTTACGTTGTTCGGGAAGTACTACTTTTTCCATCATTTGGCCAATTACCCCATCAGCAAGTATAATTGCCGGATTGCGGTATTTAAATGCTAAATCAAAGCCTAAACCGACGAAATCAGCCATTTCCTGAACTGAAGCAGGAGCAAGAGTTATTAACTTATAATCACCATGACCACCTCCCTTGACGGTTTGGAAGTAGTCT
The DNA here is from genome assembly GCA_964522975.1 of uncultured Bacteroides sp. Classification (GTDB taxonomy): domain Bacteria; phylum Bacteroidota; class Bacteroidia; order Bacteroidales; family Bacteroidaceae; genus Bacteroides_E. The sequence continues at coordinate 2,241 of CAZFXK010000013.1, forward strand.
GCTTGACTAGGTTGGATTGTGCCCAAACCGGGACCTCCACGCATTACATTAACAATAAGACAAGGTACTTCTGCACCTGCAATATATGAAATACCTTCTTGTTTAAGGCTCACACCAGGGCTGGAAGAAGATGTCATGACAATTTTTCCACTTCCACCACCTCCATAAACCATGTTTATGGCTGCAACTTCACTTTCAGCTTGTAAAACTACCATTCCGGTAGTTTCCCAAGGTTTAAGTTCGGCAAGTGTTTCTAAAACCTCCGATTGAGGAGTAATGGGGTAACCAAAGTAGCCATCTACACCATAACGTACGGCAGCATGAGCTATCGCTTCGTTCCCTTTCATTAAAAATACTTCTTGAGACATCTTTCCTTATTCTTTATTAGTTTCTTCTACTTTAACCCTATAAACTGATATACAGCCATCGGGACATACAATAGCACACGAGCGACAACCGTTGCACGTGTCTTTCAAAATCTGTTCAGCATAGTTATAGCCACGAACATTTACGTTTTTACTTAATGAAATAACTTGTAATGGACAAGCTACAACACAAAGATTACACCCTTTGCATCGTTCGGTGTCTACCACTATTGCTCCTTTGATCTTTGCCATAATTATTAGTTAAAAAACCTATTGGTTATACATATCTTTGTTATAAAAATTAAGAATGTCAAGTAATGCTTTTCTTGCTCCTACAGCCGGACTCTCTGCGTTTAAGTCTATTGCTTTCTGATAGTCGTTCATTGCTTTATGCCAGTCTGATTTCTTTCTATACAAATTACCTCTCATATAATAGAGTTTGTCTTTTTCTTGAAATTCTGTGTTAAGCATGTGGCTGAGTAGTTCTATTGCCTCATCTACTTTCCCTTTTTCAATCAAGGTTTCAATCTGTTTTATTTGTGCTGACACTCTTCTTATTTGTTATGATATACACTATATTTAATTTGTTAACTAACAAAGTTAGTGCATTTCTTTTAAAAAGGATATCATTTCATTAGAAAAGTGAAAAAGTAATCATTTTAATAAATGTACTTTTCTTTTATTCTTATATCTCTTATTTTACTTTCTTTACTTCTTATTATTGTTTTATAATCGAGCTAAAATGATTTTATGGTTGAATAGAATTGGAGTTGGCTTAAAAAATCAATGAACCTTTTTTTAGAATAACGATACATCTGACTCTTTTTTGATCGGTCTGGGAGAAACACCTTGTCGGTCTGGGATCTGTGGCCTTTCGGTCTGGGTTAGAGCACTCTTCGGTCTGGGACCCATTCATTTTGTTAGTTGTACTTGTTTAAGTATATATATTTGGAGCCTATTTAAAATAAAAAAAGGTGTCTATGAAAATTAGACACCTTATATTTTATTTCAGTAATAAGTCGATGCATTTATTCAACTTTCGGCTCTTCTTCTTTTGTTTCAGAAGGTTCTTCTTTTGCCTCTTCCACTTTTTCTTCTTTAGCTTTTGCAGCAGCAGCATTTTCTTCCGCTTCTTTTTCTGCTAAAGCTTTAGCTTTATCTTCGTTTACCTTTTTTTCAGCCTCAAGGCGTTCTTTAGCTTCTTTTTCAGCTTTAGCTTTTTCAGCATCTTTAATCGATTCTAAACCGGATTCTTTTGTTTTCAACCAAGCTTCAAATTTTGCTTCAGCAGCAGCTTCGTCGAAAGCACCCTTAGCTACACCTCCTAATAGGTGTTTCTTCATGAAAACTCCTTGACGAGAAAGAATGCTACGAACAGTGTCTGAAGGTTGAGCTCCTTTCATAATCCAGTCTAATGCACGATCGAAATTCAAATCTACTGTAGCCGGATTGGTGTTCGGATTATATGTACCAATCTTTTCAATAAATTTACCATCTCGTGGTGCTCTTTGATCTGCAACTACAATGGCGTAAAATGCATAATTTTTACGACCTTTTCTTTGTAATCTAATTCTTGTTGCCATTTTAATAAATAGTTTAAATTAATGATTTGAATTATGCTACTAACTCGTAATAGCGCGGCAAATTTAATTCATTTGTTTTTGATAGACAAACTTTTATCTCTTTTTGATCTATAATTAAATCTCGATTTTTCTTTAAGAATATTTTTTAGGATATCTAAAAAGGATGGATAGTAAGGAAAAAAGGCCTAAAATAAAGGGATAATATAAGTTGCTTATGATAGCGATGGGAGATAAGCCTGCCAATCCTGATGCTATTAAAAGTTGTGCACCATAGGGGAGAATGCCCTGAATAAAGCAGGAAAAGGTATCAAGAAGGCTAGCTACTTTTCTGCGATCAAGATGAAATTTTGTTGCTATTTCTTTAGCAATGCCTCCCACAGTTATAATAGCAATGGTATTATTGGCAGTACACACATTAGTCATAGATACTAAAGCTGCTATGCTAAATTCAGCCCCTCGTTTACTTTTGATCTTAGCAGTTAGTTTTTGAATTACAAAGTCTATTCCTCCATTGAACTTAATGAGCTCCAATAATCCGCCGGCTAATAGGGTAACGATTATTAACTCAGACATTCCGGCTATTCCTTTTCCCATAGCATTTAGCCATTCGATAAACGAAAATTCCATACAAATCATTCCAATTATACCCGAGGAAAGAATACCTAAAATTAAAACAATAACTACATGAATTCCGCTTAGGGCTACTATTAATACAATGATATAAGGTATAATTTTTATCCATTCAATGCTCCCTAACTCCAGGGAATCCTTTATGGTTATTCCATTAAACACATAGATTAGTAATACAACTATTGCTGCGGGAAAAGCTATTAACGAATTGACTTTGAATTTATCTCGCATAACACAACCTTGAGTTTTTGTGGCTGCAATGGTTGTATCGGATATAAATGAGAGATTATCTCCAAAAAAAGAACCTCCAATAACGATAGCAGTTATATAAGCAACATCTACACCTGATTTTTGTGCTATTCCAACAGCTACAGGAGTAAGTGCAACAATGGTTCCTACACTGGTTCCTATAGATAAAGAAACAAAACAGGAGGCAATGAAGATTCCTGCAAATATTAAATTTTCAGGTAATAAATAGAGAGTAAAATTAACTGTTGCGTCGATGGATCCCATGGCTTTGGCTCCTTCAGCAAAAGAACCTGCTAGAATGAAAATCCATATCATCAAAAGGATGTTGGGGTGACTTGCTCCTTTGCTGAATATGGCTATTCGTTGCTCTATGTTAACTCCTTTGGTGATGAGTATGGCATAACAAGATGAAAGTAAAAAAGCTGTAGTTATTGGAATTTTATAAAAATCATTGATTAAAAGGGATAGTCCTAAATAGAGAATTAGGAATAAGAATAATGGACTTAGTGCAATCCACCCTTGTAATTGCTTCTGCTTACTCATTAAGTATCATGTCATTTTAGAAATGACAAATATAAATAATTGTATAAGATTTGCCTATAAAATTTTGTATGCAATATGGAAAATAATGCTTTAGTGAAGAATGGTATTATGCTCCATTGATCTTGGAGTATTTTCACTATTTATGTGATATGCGTTTTCGCGTGCTTTGCTGATAAAGTATTTTACTTGAGAATTATTTTTGAATACGTCCGGAGCTTTGTCCATAATGCTTTTGATTTCCGGTGTTAAAAGGGGAAAGTTAGTGTTGCCATAACTGGACATGAAAAAATTAGGACCTAAAACATTTTCATAGTTTTGTTGAATGAAAGAATCAGTTAATCGTTGCATTTTTCTTTCTAAATTATGAACTTGTTCCATATATTGATTATGAGCATTTCTAATTGAACTACTCTCCATCATACGTCTTGTACGGTTTCGGTTTAGCTCTTCGTATTCAAATTCAATGTTATTTTTTATTTTTATGAATTCATAGAGTGTATTATTAAGTAATGTGCCATGAGCTGATATGTCCTTATTGTCTATGGTAACTGCAACATTACCTTTTTCTAAAACAATTGGCATAATTTGTTGATGGTCTAAAAACAAGAAAGCCATAATCGTGGAATCCACTTTTCCTTTCATTTTGAATTCGCAATGCACAATATCAGTAGAGTCTAAATCAACCCATTTGTTTTCTTGTAAAGTCCGTAAAAAGAGTTTTTTCCCTTCTAGCCCTAAAATTGTAGCACTACCTTCTATTTTATAGTCTTGTTTACAAGAAGTAGCAATGATAAGAATTGAAAAAAAGTAGAAAAATGTTCTCATTCTTTATTCTAATTGATTTTGTACAAAAATAAAATCCTTTTTTGTGATAATAAAACATATTAAATTAAATTATCCTATAACTAGATTCATTAGTATAAAAAATAGTTATAACCTTTTCAAATTAGGGATATCCCATTAAATTTATATAATTTCGCATTTTAGGCATTCTTAAAACTGAGTATAATTATACAATTATTTTTTTAGAATTACAGTTTTAAATTGTTTATAAATACTTATAAATGTTTTTTTTATTAAATTATAATGAGCTGAAAATGAATAAGATTAAGATTATTGGATTACTTTTTCTATTGTTTTGTCATCAAATGCTTAGGGCCGATGAAGGGATGTGGCTCTTACAGCTTCTTGAAGAGCAAAATGCAATAGAATTAATGAAACAACAAGGTTTGAAATTAAAATCTTCTGAGGTTTACAATCCTAATGGAGTTTCCTTAAAAGATGCCGTTGGTATTTTTGGGGGAGGCTGTACCGGTGAAATTATTTCTCCTGAAGGATTGATTTTAACAAATCACCATTGTGGATATAGTTTTATCCAACAACATAGCTCGGTGGAAAATGATTACCTAACTCTTGGATTTTGGGCAAAGAATCGTCAAGAAGAGTTACCTACACCCGGTCTTACTTTCACTTTTGTGCATCGCATAGAGGATGTTACTTCTGTCGTCAATGAAAAAATAGAAAATAAAGAAATTACAGTTTATGAGTCGTTTACAAACTCTTTTTTAGATAAAACAGCTCAAGCTATTTTTGAAAAGAGTGATTTGTATGGAAAAAAAGGAATTAAGCCTCAACTCCTTCCTTTTTATGGTGGGAATAAATATTATATGATTTATAAAAAGATCTATAGTGATGTACGTATGGTTGCAGCTCCTCCTTCATCCGTTGGGAAATTTGGAGGTGAAACTGATAATTGGATGTGGCCTCGTCATACAGGTGATTTTTCTATTTTCAGAATTTATGCTGATGAAGATGGGGAGCCTGCTGAATATAATGAAAGTAATGTACCGTTAAAAAGCATAAAACACTTTTCCATTTCTTTAAAAGGGATAGAAGAAGATGATTATGCCATGATTCTGGGTTTCCCGGGCAGAACGAGTCGCTATTTAACCGTATCAGAAGTAAAAGAACGTATGGAATCCGTTAATGAGCCTCGTATACAGATTCGTGAAGAGCGTTTGGCAATACTTCGTGAAGTGATGGATCAAGATGAAAAAACTCGGATTCAATACGCCAATAAGTTTGCATCTTCTTCTAATTATTGGAAAAACTCCATCGGTATGAATAAGGCAATCATCGATAATGAGGTGTTAAAGCAAAAGCAAGAGCAAGAAGAATTGTTTTATAGCTTTGCCAAGGAACAGAATAGCATAGATTATATGAACGTCATTGCAGAAATTAATGGAGCTGTAGCTAAAACTTCTCCTTTAATGTATCAATTAACAGCTCTTTCAGAAGCTTTTATGAGTGCTATTGAATTCACTTCTGCTCCACGAAGATATCGCTTAATGAGGGAGGCGCTTGAAACGAAAGATGAGGAGCAAATAGAAAAACAGAAAGAGAAATTTAGAAATTTCTATAACTATGTACATAATAAGGATTATGATCATGAGGTGGATCGTAAAGTAGCTAAGGCTATATTTCCTCTCTATGCAGAGATGATGGAATCTAAAAACCGGCCTACTATCTATGCTTTTATTGAAGAGAACTTTGCTAATGATTATAATGCGTTTGTGGATTCGATGTATGACAACTCCATAGTTGCTTCTCAAGAAAATCTAAATCAATTTTTAGAGAACCCTACAATAGAGCAATTGGATGAGGACCTACTCTATATCTATTATACTTCTATCATAGCTAAGTATGAAGAATTGAAAAATGAGTTTACTCCTTTACAAGATGAGTTGAATGCATTACATAAAACATATATTCGTGGGCTAGGAGAGATGAAACTTCCTGTTCCTTCGTATCCTGATGCAAATTTCACCATTCGTTTAACTTATGGAAAGGTGAAATCCTATTCTCCACGTGATGGTGTTCACTATCGTTATTATACTACGTCTGATGGTGTACTGGAAAAAGAGGATCCAACAAATAGAGAATTCAATGTTCCTGCTGAGTTAAAAGAGTTGATTCAAAAAAGAGATTTTGGACGTTATGCTATGAAAAATGGAGATTTGCCCGTTTGCTTTTTATCAACCAATGATATTACCGGTGGAAATTCCGGAAGTCCTGTACTGAATGCTAAAGGGCATTTAATTGGTACAGCATTCGATGGTAATTGGGAATCGTTAAGTGGAGATCTTGTTTTTGATGATGATTTACAACGTTGTATAAATGTAGATATTCGTTATGTTCTGTTTATCTTGGATAAATTAGGAGGATGTGGACATTTGTTGAATGAAATGACAATCATTGAATGATTTAATTAAGAATATAAAAGCCTACCAAAATTTGTTTGGCAGGCTTTTTCTATTTAATACGATTACTATGAAAAAGAAGATACTTTTATTTTTCACCTTTCTCCATTTCTTCCTAATGACTATTTCGGCTGATGAAGGAATGTGGCTTTTGTCTGATTTGAAAGAACAGAATGAAATCATAATGAAAGAAATGGGATTGGAAATACCGGTAAAGAAAATCTATAATTCTAAGGGACTTTCTTTGAAAGATGCCGTAGTTATCTTTGGGAGAGGCTGTACAGGAGAGGTCATCTCTAAATCGGGTTTGGTGATGACTAATCATCATTGTGGTTATGGTAATATACAGCAACTAAGTAGTGTGGAGAATGATTATCTAACGGAAGGATATTGGGCAAAGAATAGAGAAGAAGAGCTTCCCTGTAAAGGTTTGACCATAACCTTCATTTCAGATATTTATGAAGTTACCTCATTTGTTCAAGAGCAATTAGCTAAAGATGATGATCCCAAAGGAACGAACTATCTATCACCCAGTTATTTGAAAAAGGTGGCTTTACGTTTTGCCTCGAAAAAAAAGATGAAGAATGCTCCTTTTATTGAGTTTGAGTTAAAACCTTTTTATGGTGGAAATAAATATTATTTATTTGTAAAAAAAATATATCAAGATATTCGTTTAGTAGGTGCTCCTCCCTCATCCATTGGCAAGTTTGGTTCGGATACCGATAACTGGATGTGGCCTCGCCACACAGGAGATTTTTCGTTGTTTAGAATCTATGCTGATGAAAAAGGAAATCCTGCTCCTTATTCAAAGCTGAATAAGCCTTTAAAGGTAAAAAAACATCTTAAAATAAGTTTATCCGGTTATAATGAGGGTGATTTTGTATTTCTTATGGGATTCCCAGGTTCAAACTCTCGTTATATGATTGCAGACGAGGTGGTTGAACGTATGGAGACCACTAATATGGTTCGGCAAAAAGTAAGAGGAGTTCGTTTAGCAGAAATGAGAGATGAAATGGATAAAGATCCTGCTGTGCGTATTCATTACGCAAGCATTTATGCTTCTTCAGCAAATTATTGGAAAAATGCAATAGGTATGAATGAGGGATTGGCACGTTTAAAGGTAATGAACACAAAAACAGATCAAGAGCAACAACTATTGAATTGGGCAAGAGAACAAAATGAAATGGCATATCATGTGGCTTTTGATACCATTCAATCCATTGTAAAACAACGTCGGCAACCTCTATTACATCGTCTTTTTCTGGAAGAAGCTCTGATTAGAGGAATGGAGTTTTCAAG
>CAZFXK010000013.1:10269-32734 GCA_964522975.1 uncultured Bacteroides sp.
CAGCAATTTAATGCATTTCCGGAGGTGGAAAAAAGAATTGGAATGGCCATGCTTGGCATTTATCAAAAAGAGATTGATCGAAATCAACAGATTGAGGTGTTTAATGATATGGAAAGTAAATTTGATGGGGATATATCAACCTATATGGATTTTTGTTTTAACCAGTCAATCTTAGGTAGTCTGGAAAATTTTAATGCTTTTATTGAAGCACCTTCATTAGACCAATTATTGACTGACCCTATCTTAGATTTGAATAGAAAGATAAAACGTAAACTGACCCACTTGAATCGTTTTTTATCTCAATCAAATAAGGATTATCAAGCAGCTCATAAGGTATGGGTTAATGGAATCATGAAAATGAAAGAAAGCAGAAACGAACCTATTTATCCGGATGCTAATTCGACTATACGGTTGACTTATGGTAGAGTGTTGCCTTACCATCCGGCCGATGCGGTAACATATGATAGTTACACCACGTTAAAGGGAGTAATGGAAAAAGAAGAGGAGGATAGTAGAGACTTTATTGTTCCTAGTCATTTAAAGAAGCTATATGAATCGGAAGATTATGGATATTATACTAATGCTAAAGGAGAATTACCGGTTTGCTTCATTATCAACACAGATAATACCGGAGGGAATTCCGGTAGTCCGGTATTTAATGCAAAAGGAGAGTTAATTGGTGTGGGATTTGATCGAAATTATGAAGGATTAACGGGAGACATCGCTTTTCAACCTGATTTACAACGTGCTGTGTGTGTTGATATCCGCTATGTTTTATTTATTATAGATAAGTTTGCGGGAGCCTCTTATCTTTTAGATGAGTTGTCTTTTATACAATGAAGCAAACTAAAGTAGGGTAGTTGAACTTTTTTATTGAATTTCTGTTTATATAAAAGAATAATAAGTTAGAAGAGTTATTTATTTTAAAGAATATAATTATGGAAAAGTTTACAGATATTATCCAATCTAAGAAACCGGTTTTAGTTGATTTTTTTGCTACTTGGTGTGGTCCATGTCAATCAATGATTCCAATTCTAGATGAATTGAAGAAGAAAATTGGAGATGAGGCTAGAATTATAAAATTAGATGTTGATAAGAATCAAGATTTAGCTCAAGAATATAATATTCGAACAGTTCCTACTTTTATGATTTTTAAAGAAGGTAAAAATCTATGGAGATTTTCGGGTGTTATGTCAGTAACTGAATTAGAAGTTAAATTAAAAGAATTTGCATAAAATGAAAAAACAGTTTCAGGTACTTCTCTTTTTTCTGCTGATGTTGGTAATTCCTCTTGCTATTTCTGCACAGGAGTCAACAAAAGAGTCCATCGTAGATAATAAGGGAAGAGTAGTCATTATGGATAAGAAACTTTTTCTGGAAAAAGTTTTTGATTACACTGAGTCCGATTCTTGGAGCTTTTTAGGAGATAAGCCTGTTATAATTGATTTATATGCAGATTGGTGTGGTCCTTGTAGAAAAACGGCTCCTATAATGGAGCGGTTGGCAAAAGAATATGCTGACGATATTATCATTTATAAAGTAAATGTAGATAAAGAACAAGAACTTGCTGCATTTTTTAATGCATCCAGCATTCCTCTTTTTGTCTTTATTCCCAAAGAGGGTCAACCTCAATTGTTTCGTGGAGCTGCAAATCATACAACCTATAAAAAAGTGATAGATGAGTTCTTATTAAAGAAGTAAAAAAATAGGAGTAAAAAGTAAAGGCCGTTTTATTAATTCAAAAACGGCCTTTACTTTTTGTGTTTATATAAAACTATTTTAAGAAATCTTCATCAAAAGATAAAGGAAGTATGTCTTTGATGCTTTTTATTTCATAAATTTCATTTGTTCCATAAAGTAATATGCGAACAGGCTGATTATAACGTTTTTCAACCTCCAGAATAACCTGTCTACAAGCTCCACAAGGAGAGATGGGTACATCTAAGAAATCCCCTTTTGTATAAGCGGCAACAGCTAATGTTTCAACGGCTTGATCCGGATATTTTGAATTGGCATAGAATAAAGTTGTACGTTCAGCACAGATACCCGAAGGATATGCGGCATTTTCTTGATTGCTGCCTTGTATGATAGTGCCATTAGCTAGTTGTGCTGCTGCACCTACGGCAAATTGAGAGTAGGGAACATAACTATTTTTTGTGCTTTCTTTTGCGGCATCAATTAGTTGTTTGTCTGATTCTTTTAACTCGTCATAAGTTAAGCAATTAATTATGGCAGTTATTGTTAATTTTTTCATAATATATAAAGATATTAACTATTACTCTCTTTACAAAGTTAGGAAAGAGATTGATATTCACAATTATTTTTGTGATTTTTGTCAAATGGTGTATTATTGACTAAAACCTAAATAAAATTATGGCACGAATTCATCACAGATTTTATATACTTTTTGTTTTTTTACTTCTCTCTTTTTCTTTAGCAGCGCAACGGAAGAATACCCGTTACTTAAAATATATAGAAGATTATAAAGATTTGGCTATTTATGAGATGCAAAAGCATAAAATACCAGCCAGTATAAAATTAGCTCAAGGACTTTTAGAAAGTGGGGCTGGGCAAAGTCAATTAGCCCGGAAAAGCAATAACCACTTTGGAATTAAGTGTGGAAGTAATTGGAATGGACGTACTAGTCGACATACGGATGATCATTATATGGAGTGTTTCAGATCGTATCGGAATGTAAAAGAGTCTTATGAAGATCATTCTCTCTTTTTGAAGAAACCTCGTTATGCATCTCTTTTTAAATTAAAAACCACCGATTATAAAGGATGGGCTAAGGGATTAAAAAAAGCCGGGTATGCAACCGATCCTTCGTATGCTAATCGTTTGATTTCCATTATTGAAGATTATGAGTTATACAAATATGACACTAAGAAAGGTAAAAAGAATAATGTGGTTGCCAGTTCAATACCCACATTTTCTCATCCGGTTTATTTGTCAAATGATTTAGCTTATATCATTGCACGTGATGGAGATACTTTTAAGAGTATAGGTAAGGAGTTTGGTATTCGTTGGAAAAATATAGTGAAATATAACGATTTGCACAAGGAGTACACATTATCGGCAGGAGATATAATTTATTTGTGTAAAAAGAAAACTAAAGCCAATAAAAAATATCCTTATTATGTTGTTCGTGACGGAGATTCCATGCATAGTATTTCACAGAAATTTGGTATTCGTATGAAAAACCTATATAAAATGAATAGGAAAGATGGTGAATATATTCCCGAGGTAGGGCATAGTCTGCGTTTAAGATAATTATTCAAATCATTGTTTTTTTTAGCAGTATTCTTCTTATTATTATGACTTTTTCTTTTGATAGAAGCTTAAATTTCTGTTATTTTGTCTTATAGTTAAAGAAAGATTAATAAGATATAATTAAATAGTCAATTATTTACAAACTGAATATTATGAGAAAATTATTTGTAGGGTGCATGGGCATTTGTATTGCTTTATCTTTTACAGCATGTAAATCGAGTGAAAGTGCCTATAAAAAAGCTTATGAACAAGCTAAACAACAAGAATTGGTTGAAACTGAGGTAACAGCACCTGTTGAAGTAACCCCTGTTTATGTTCCGGAAGAAAAAGAGGAGAAACCGGTTAGCAGTGCAAATGTTAGAGAAGAAAAAGTAACAGTTGTTTCAGGGCAGGATTTATTAAAAGAGTATAGTGTGGTATGTGGAAGCTTTGGTGTTAAAGATAATGCAGATCGTCTAAAAAGCTTTTTGGATGCTGAAGGATATGATGCAACCATTGCTTTTAATGCAGAAAAAGGAATGTATCGTGTTATTGTAAATACATTCTCCGATCGGGCTTCAGCTGAGCGTGCTAGAGATGCTTTTAAAGCTCGCTATCCTCAAAGAGAAGATTTTCAAGAATCGTGGTTACTTTATAGAATTTATTGATTAAGTCTGATTGATAAAAGAATAAAAAAGACAAGCCGTACGCAATTTGTGCACGGCTTGTCTTTTTTTGTTCTAAGGTGTTAGGAGAAAAAGCCTGTACTCTTTTTTATATTAAGACTAAAATACTGTGTATAACTGATATATAGTATTATTTAACCTTTAGTTCATCTAAAAGGGGAAAAAGTTTTTTAATTTTGTTGGAATATTTTTTTATGTAAAAAGGAACATTTAATTAATTGTAGTTTGGAAAATAAAGATGACATCTATCTATCTATAAAAGCTGCTTTAGCTGCAGGTAAAGTGATTAGAGAAATATATGAAAAACCTGCTTCAGAATATGAAATAGAAAAAAAAGCAGATGATTCACCTCTTACACTTGCTGATAGAAAAGCAAACGAAGTTATTACTACCTATTTAGAAAAGACTTCCTATCCTATTCTTAGTGAAGAAGGGCGTTCAATAGATTATAATTCAAGAAAAAACTGGGAGTCTTTATGGATTGTTGATCCGTTAGATGGAACGAAGGAATTCATTAAACGAAATGGAGAATTTACCGTAAACATAGCTTGGGTAAAAAAACAACAACCGATAATAGGTGTCATTTATGTTCCGGTTACTTCAAGATTATATTTTTCAGGTCTTTCATTAGGTGCTTATCGGGTGGATGATATTCAAGACTTAGATCGTTTTCCAAATTTGGATGCTTTGATTAAAAAAGCCATAAAGCTTCCTTATATACACAATACCGATAAATTCGTTGTAGTTGCTTCTCGTTCACACACTTCTCCGGGAGTGAAGAAATTCATTGAAACTATTAAAATGAGGTATGGAACAATAGAAACAACTTCAATAGGGAGCTCTTTAAAATTTTGTTTAATGGCTGAGGGAAGTGCTGATTGCTATCCTCGGTACACTCCTACGATGGAGTGGGATACTGCTGCGGGTCATGCCATTGCATTAGCATCTGGTATGAGTGTGGTTCAAGTAGATACAGGAGAGTCTCTTATTTATAATAAGCCCAATCTTTTGAATCCTTTTTTCATAGTTAAAAATAGTAAAGAATTATAGAGTAATGTCAGTACAAGCTATCATAGTTCTTATTGCTTTGATTGGGATGTTATTGACCCTGATTGCAGATAAAATGCGACCGGGCTTGACCTTGTTGTCAGTTGTTATTATTTTCATGGTGACGGGTATTTTAACACCTAAAGAGATGTTAGAAGGCTTTAGTAACAAAGGGATGGTGACAGTTGGCCTTTTATTCCTTATTAGTGAGGGAATTCGTAGATCAGGAGCCTTAAGCATCATTGTAAGAAAAGTATTACCTACGAAAAAGGTTTCTATTCGAAGAGCTCAGATGCGATTATTCCCTTTAATTTATTCCATCTCTTTATTTATAAATAATACACCTCTTGTTGTGATTTTTTCTCCAATTATTAAACGATGGGCAAAAATCATACAACATCCGGCTACGAAGTTTTTAATTCCTCTTTCTTATGTAACCATTTTAGGAGGTATGTGTACATTAATTGGTTCTTCAACTAATTTAGTAGTACACGGTATGATGCTTGAATCCGGTTTTGAGGGATTTACCATGTTTGAGTTAGGTAAAGTGGGAGTTTTTGTAGCTATTGTGGGGATGATCTATTTAGTTATTTTCTCTAAAAAACTACTTCCTGATACACGTGAGGAGAAAATAGATGGAGTGCAACTACCCATTACGGACTTGCATGAAGTTGAGGCAGTACTGGGACCTCGTTTCCCGGGAATTAATAAAACACTTAATGAGTTTGATTTTGTTAGACATTATGGTGCACGGGTAAAGGAACTCAGACGAAGTGGTTATCGTTTCGGTATTGAGATGAGTGATGTTCCTTTAAAAGAGGGGGATACGCTTCTACTTTTAGTCGATGATTCGTTTATTCCTACTTGGGGAGAGTCTTCTGTTTTTATGGTGTTGTCTAATGGAAAAGATAATGCTTCTTTTTATCCCGAACATAGAAAAAGATGGTTAGCGCTTATCTTGCTTTTCTTTATGGTTGCTGGTGCTACAGTTGGTGAATTGCCGGTTATAAAAGATAAACTTCCTGCAGGAATGCAATTGGATATGTTTTTCTTTGCCTCTATAACTGTTGTAATTATGACTTGGGTTAAACTTTTTCCTCTCAGGCATTATACCAAATACATTTCTTGGGATATTTTAATAACCATCGCTTGTGCCTTAGGTATAAGCAAAGCGATGGTAAATTCGGGATTGGCTGATGAGGTGGCCGGTTTTATGTTAAAAATCAGTAAAGAGTATGGTCCCCATGCCTTATTGATTTTAATATTCTTATTTACTAATCTTATTACAGAACTCATTACAAATAATGCAGCAGCAGCCTTATCTTTTCCTTTAGCCTTGTCTGCTGCAAATCAGTTAGGGGTTAATCCCATGCCTTTTTTTGTTGTAGTTTGTATAGCAGCATCTGCTAGTTTTTCTACACCCATTGGATATCAAACTAATTTAATAGTACAAGGAATTGGAAATTATAAATTTACGGATTTTGTAAAAGTAGGGCTTCCTTTAAATATACTAACATTTATTGTAACCATTCTAGTAGTTCCTTTAATTTGGCCCTTTTAATAAATAGAATGTATGGATAAGAAAAAACATATATATCCTGTTTTTGATCGTATGTTAAGTCGCCAAGACAAAGAAGAGTTATTGAACCAAAAAAGTTTAATGCTATGGTTTACCGGATTAAGTGGTTCAGGCAAAACGACTATTGCCATAGCTTTAGAACGTGCACTTCATAAACGAGGTTTATTATGCCGTGTGTTGGATGGAGATAATATTCGATCAGGAATCAATAATAATTTAGGATTTTCAGAAGAAGACAGAACAGAGAATATCCGTCGCATTGCTGAAGTGGCAAAATTATTTATTGATACAGGGATAATAACCATTGCTGCCTTTATTAGTCCGACAGTTGAAATACGGAAACAGGCAGAAGAGATTATTGGAAAGGATGATTTTTATGAAATTCATATAAGTACCCCTTTATCGGAATGTGAAAATAGAGATGTAAAAGGCTTATATGCTAAAGCCAGATCAGGAGAAATCTTAGATTTTACCGGTATTTCTGCTCCATTTGATGAACCTGTTAATCCCGATCTTTCGTTAGATACTTCAATCTTGTCAGTTGAAGAATCTGTTGAAAAGTTGTTGGAATTAATATTACCTAAAGTTAAAAAGAATATTAAATAAAACGATATATAATTAAATGTCAACCTATAAATTAAGTCATTTAAGAGAGCTTGAAGCAGAATCTATTCATATAATACGTGAAGTTGCTGCAGAGTTTGAGAATCCTGTCATGCTGTATAGCATTGGTAAAGATTCATCTGTAATGGTACGTTTAGCAGAAAAAGCTTTTTATCCCGGAAAAGTGCCTTTTCCATTAATGCACATTGATTCAAAATGGAAATTTAAAGAGATGATTGAGTTCCGTGAAAAATATACTAAAAAACACGGTTGGAATTTAATCGTTGAAAGTAATGAGGAGGCTTTTAAGGAGGGGGTAGGACCATTTACCCATGGAAGTAAAGTGCATACTGATTTGATGAAAACAAAGGCTTTATTGGATGCATTGGATAAGCATAAATTTGATGCAGCTTTTGGTGGGGCTCGCCGCGATGAAGAGAAGTCCAGAGCTAAAGAGCGAATTTTTTCTTTTAGAGATAAATTTCATCAATGGGATCCTAAAAACCAACGTCCCGAACTGTGGGATATCTATAATGCAAGAGTCCATAAAGGTGAAAGTATTCGTGTATTTCCTTTAAGTAACTGGACAGAGTTAGACGTGTGGCAATATATACGTTTAGAAAACATTCCTATAGTTCCACTTTATTTTGCTAAAGAAAGGCCGGTCTTTGAAATGGATGGAAATTTAATCATGCCGGATGATGATCGTTTACCTGAACAATATTTGGATAAGATTGAGATGAGAACAGTACGGTTTCGCACTTTGGGTTGTTGGCCATTGACCGGAGCAGTAGAGAGCGAAGCAGATACTATTGAGAAGATAGTAGAAGAGATGATGACTACAACAAAAAGTGAACGGACTACCCGAGTTATTGATTTCGATCAGGAAGCTAGTATGGAACAGAAAAAAAGAGAGGGCTATTTTTAAGCAATAGATATGGAAAATAAAAACTTAGATATAGAAGCATTTTTAAATAAGGATGAGCAAAAAGATTTATTGCGTTTTCTAACAGCCGGATCTGTAGATGATGGTAAATCTACTTTAATTGGGCGCTTGTTGTTCGATAGTAAGAAGATATATGAGGATCAGCTGGCTGCTTTAGAACGTGATAGTAAACGCATGGGGAATGCCGGCGATCACATGGATTATGCATTACTTTTAGATGGGTTAAAAGCTGAAAGAGAGCAAGGTATTACCATTGATGTGGCTTATCGTTATTTTTCTACGAATAAACGTAAATTCATCATTGCAGATACTCCTGGTCACGAGCAATATACTCGTAATATGATTACAGGTGGTTCTACTGCTGATTTAGCTATTATTTTAGTTGATGCACGTAGTGGAGTTATTACGCAGACAAAACGTCATACTTTCTTGGTTTCATTGTTAGGTATCAAGCAGGTGGTTCTGGCTGTAAATAAAATGGATTTAGTTGACTTCTCTGAAGAGCGATTCAATGAAATAGTTAAAGATTATACTCAGTTTGTTGAGCCATTGGGAATTCCTAGTGTGTGTTGTATTCCATTGTCTGCTTTAGACGGGGATAATGTTGTGGAAAAATCGGAGAGAACTCCTTGGTATGATGGGTCTTCCTTGCTTGATTTTATTGAAAATGTTGAAATTGATGGGGACGTAGATTTACACGATTTTCGTTTTCCTATTCAATATGTTCTTCGTCCTAATTCTGATTTCCGAGGTTTTTCAGGTAAAATAGCTTCTGGTGTAGTTCGTAAGGGGGATGAAGTAATGGCTATTCCTTCCGGAGTAAAATCTAAGATAAAAAGTATTATTACTTATGACGGTGAACTTGATTATGCATTTGCTCCACAATCTATAACGTTGACATTGGAAGATGAGATTGATGTTTCAAGAGGAGAGATGTTGGTGCATCCCGATAATCTACCTACCATAAATCGTAATTTTGAGGCTATGTTGGTTTGGATGGATGAAGAGCCAATGGATGTAAACAAGCAATTCTTTATAAAACAGACAACTAATTTAAGTCGGGCTTCCATCGATCAAATCAAATATCAAGTCGATGTGAATACAATGAAGCAATCTGATGTGGAGTACTTGTCTCTGAATGAAATTGGTCGTGTAGTGTTTTCTTCAGCAAAAGAACTTTTCTTTGATCCTTATTTAGAGAACAGAGCTACGGGGGCTTTTATTTTAATTGATCCAATTACAAATAATACAAGCGCAGTGGGTATGATCTTAAATGAGGTTGAAAATAAAGATCTGGAGTATTTTAATAGCGATATCCCTGAGTTGAGTTTATCTAAGATTGGTGCCTCTGAGTCGGATAAAGAATTATTGGAACGTATAAAAAAAGAATTGGGGCGTCAAGGATTAGAGGTAAGATTAACAGATTAACAAGAAAAATATGGGTTTGCTAGAGTTTAATAAACTCCCAATAAATACCTTAGTGGGAGCAGATAGAAAAACATTTAACGAAATAGTAAGAGGAAGAGTCATAGATTCTGATTATAAGGGTAAATATAGATTAACTAAAATGGTGTGTAATCTACTTTCTCCTTTAGCTTCAATCCAAAATAAAAGATACAATAAATTGTTGAAGGATGAGTCATTAGAATTTGATCCTGTTTTTATTTTAGGGCATTGGCGAAGCGGAACGACTTTTGTACATAATGTTTTTTCTTGTGATTCTCATTTTGGTTATAATACAACCTATCAAACTGTATTTCCACACCTAATGCTTTGGGGACAGCCTTTTTTCAAGAAAACGATGAGTTGGTTGATGCCTGATAAGCGTCCAACCGATAATATGGAATTGGCAGTAGACTTACCTCAGGAGGAAGAGTTTGCATTGAGTAATATGATGCCTTATACCTATTATAATTTTTGGTTCTTGCCAAAATATCAAGAAGAATATGCAGATCGTTTTTTGACTTTTGAAAAGGTGACTCCGGAAGAATTGGAAATATTTAAGGAGGTTTTTATGAAACTGATAAAAATTTCTTTATGGAATACTAAAGGAACGCAGTTTTTGAGTAAAAATCCTCCTCATACGGCTCGTGTTAAAGAGTTGTTGGAGATTTTTCCTAATGCAAAATTCATCTATCTAATCAGGAATCCATATACTGTATTTGAATCTACGCGTAGCTTTTTTACCAACACCATACAGCCTCTAAAACTTCAAAACATATCGGACGAAGAATTAGAAAAAAACATTCTTTCGATTTATAGTAAGGTTTATCATACGTATGAAAAAGAAAAAGTGTTGATTCCTAAAAATAATCTGTATGAGATGAGGTTTGAAGATTTTGAAGAAAATTCTTTAGCTATAACTAAAGACATCTACCGCTCTTTAGATATTCCTGGATTTGATGCTGCTGAAGAAGAGATTAAGCAGTATTTAAACCAAAAGAAAGGGTATAAAAAGAACGTATATAAATATAATGATCGTACGATACAGTTAGTACAAGAGAATTGGAATTATGCTTTAGAGCAGTGGAATTATAAAATTTAGAATATAAATGAGTAACACAACATTAAATCGATTATTAGCATTAAGCATAATATTATCTTTATGGATTGGGATAAAAGCACAATCTAAAGTAGAAAAGATTCCCTTTGGTGATATGGATCAGTGGATTACTCGTGAAATTAAGGAGTCGGGTGTAATTGGAGGTAAAACAAAACAAGTGTATGCCATAGGACCTAACGAGAAGATAGTGGGAAATGAACCTTATGAAAATAAAGGAGGTTCTCCTTGGGCTACGTCTAATGTCATGGCCCGTGTAATGGGAGTGACTAAAACTAATGTCTCTGTTTTCCCGGAAAAAAGAGGTGAAGGCTATTGTGCTCGTTTGGATACTCGCATGGAGAGTGTTAAAGTATTGGGACTTATCGACATTACGGTACTAGCTGCCGGATCTTTGTATCTGGGTAAAATGCATGAACCCATTACAAGTACTAAAGATCCGGATAAATATTTACAAATGGGTATTCCTTTTACTAAACGGCCTAAGGCTCTTCAATATGATTATAAAGTTCGTTTGGCTGATCGACCAAATAGAATACGTGCAACAGGATTTAGTAGGATTACCGATGTTGATGGAAAAGATCGTCCTATTGTTTTGCTTTTATTGCAAAAAAGATGGGAAGATGAAAAAGGAAATGTATATGCTAAACGTGTAGGTACCATGGTTGAAATTTATTATGGTTCAACAAAAGAATGGATTAATGATTCCACACAAAATATACTGTATGGTGACATAACCAAAACTCCATTTTATGTTGAAAGTTTAATGAAGTTGCAAGATACGGATCGCTACACAATTAATAGTAAAGGAGAGAATGTAATGGTTCAAGAAATTGGATGGGCTGATGCCGATGAAACACCTACCCATTTATTATTGCAATTTGCTTCAAGTCATGGAGGTGCTTATATCGGTTCTCCCGGAAATTCTTTATGGATTGATAATATACGTTTGGTTTACGAGGAGTAACCTATTATTTTATGCTATCTCTCAAAAATAATAGGTCTAATTAAAAAGCCTATTCATAACATAAGAGAGCCTAATGATTTTTTTAATCCATTAGGCTCTCTTATGTTATTTGGGTATTTATTGTCTTTACTTTTGTGTAAAGGTTAAGGTCTAAATATTGGTGATTTTTATAAACCTGATTTCTTTTCAATTTTTATTAAAGGGTCGTTTTTACTAATGATATCTCCTTTTTTAACAAAGACCTTAGCCACTGTTCCTGTATGTTCTGCCGTAATAGCATTCTCCATTTTCATGGCTTCTAGTATTAGAGTGGTTTCTCCTGCACTAACTGATTGTTTTTCTTCAACATTTACCTCTAATATGGTTCCCGGCATGGGAGCTTTAATGAGATAGGTTGTAGAATGTTTTTCTTCTTCAATTTTCTTTTTGAGTTTCTCCAGAGAAAAGGGCGTTTCAAGAGAAAAAATGTAACTGTTCCCATTAATTAGTAATTCATAATTATTTTGATCGTTCGATACAATTTCAACGATGTATTTTGTTCCGGATAAATGAATGAAGGTAAGTCCGGAATGATTGTGTTTGAATTCTACTTCACATTTTTGTCCATTAATTGAAATCTGACCTTTCTCATCAATTTCAAAACAATATTCTTGCATGCTGCCTTTGTCAACAGCTATGAATTTTTTAGGTTCCATAGAACATCCTCTTTATTTAAGTTTATTATTAAGCGACCAATAATCCGTTGTTGGATTTATTTGTGGGGGCTTGTAATACGAATTGTAATAATGGGCTAAAACATATACAGCACCGGCAAAATCTTCATTGTCATCTGTAAAATCCAATTCATCGATATGTTCTTGAACAAAAGATGTGTTGAAATCACCATCAACGAAATCTTCGTGATTTAATACCGCTTTATGAAAAGGAATTGTGGTTTTAACTCCTTGTATGTACAGTTTATCGAGTGCAGCTTTCATCTTGTTTATAGCGTCTTTTCTGTTCTCGCCGTGTACAATAAGCTTCATTATCATGGAATCGAAAAAAGTAGTGATCTCGGATCCTGTTTTAACTCCCGAGTCAATGCGTATATACTTACCCTTAGGGAGTTTCATTCCTTTAATAAACCCTATTGAGGGCGAAAAATTGTTTTGAATATCTTCAGCATTAATTCTACATTCAATAGCCCATCCTTGAAGTTTTACTTCTTTTTGAGTAATGGGAAGAGGTTTGTTGTTGGCTATGTTTAATTGAAGCTCAACTAGATCCAAATGAGTGATTTCTTCTGTAATGGGGTGTTCAACCTGAATGCGGGTATTCATCTCCATAAAGTAAAAATCACCTTTATAATCTAATAAAAATTCTACAGTACCTAGGCTGGAATAATTTGCTTCTTTAGCTAATCGAACAGCAGCAGAAGTAATTTCTTCTCTCATTTTAGGACTTAGCACTGAAGAGGGGGCTTCTTCTATTAGTTTTTGTTGTTTACGTTGAATGCTGCACTCTCTTTCACCCAGATGAATTACATTACCATGGTTATCTGCAACAATTTGTACTTCTATATGACGTGGGTTTTCAACATATTTTTCAATGAATACGGAAGCATCATTGAATGCTGTTAAGGCCTCATTGGTAGCTGCTTTATATGCTGATGCCAAATCTTCGTTTTTGTAAACTACACGCATACCTCTTCCTCCACCTCCGGCAGAAGCTTTTATAATAATAGGGTATCCAATGGTTTCTGCTATGATTTTTGCTTCATCAATACCTTTCACCGGCTGATTACTTCCCGATAACATCGGTACATTTGCTTTTTTTGCTATTTCTTTTGCAATCAGCTTATTTCCCATATTTTGAATGACTTCCCAAGATGGGCCTATGAAGAGAATTTGCTCTTCCTTACATTTCTTGGCAAATTGAGCGTTTTCTGACAGATAACCATACCCGGGATGGATAGCATCAATTTGATGTTCTTTAGCTATCTTAATGAGATTATCAATATCCAAGAACTCAGGAATACTATTTTTGATACGAGGAGGGAAGTCAATAACTTCATCGATTACTCTTAAATAAAAAGCATTAGGTTCTTTATTTGTATAGATACCATAAGTTTTGATTCCCATTTGTTTAGCTGTTTTGGCTATTCGAATGGCAATTTCACCACGATTGGCAATTAAAATCGATTGAATATTCTTTGTTTTCATAATTTCAAAGTTTATAAAGGGATGTTTCCATGTTTTCTGTTGGGTCTGTAGTCCGTTTTACGCTGCAGAGCCTTAAGAGCTTTGATTATCTTGTGTCGCGTAATGGCAGGGTCTATAACCTCATCAATATATCCTTTATCATCCGCTATATAGGGATTTACTACTTCTTTAATGTATTTTTCTGTAAACTGTTGTTTTAATTCATCGGGATTTTCAGCTTCAGCCAATTCTTTTTTATAAAGTATGGCAATGGCTCCTTTGGCTCCCATTACTGCAATTTCTGCAGTGGGCCATGCAAAAGAAAAATCTCCTCCAATACCTTTACTATTCATTACAATATAGGCTCCTCCGTATGCTTTACGTAAAATGATTGTTATTTTAGGTACTGTTGCATAGGTGTATGCATAGAGCAATTTAGCTCCATGACGGATTATGCCGCTATGTTCTTGATCGCTACCCGGCAAGAATCCCGGAACATCAACTAGAGTTATGATGGGAATGTTATACGCATTGCAGTTATTGATGAAACGAGCTGCTTTAACTGATGAATCAATGTCTAATGTACCTGCCATTACTTGGGGCTGGTTAGCAATGATACCTACCGATTGTCCATCCAGTCGGGCAAACGCTGTAACAATATTTTGAGCGTGATTGGTTGCAACCTCAAAATATTCTCCATTGTCTACAATTAATTCAATGACTTCTTTTACATTATAGGGTTTATCTGAATCATCCGGTACAATGTCGCGTAGGCGTTTTTCAATTCTATTTGCTTTATCCGTAGGAGTTATTGTGGGTACTGAATCTAAATTATTTGAAGGCAAATAGGAGAGGAGTCGTTTAACTCCTAGTAGCGTATTTTCATCATCATTAAAAATGAAGTCTGCTACTCCGGTTTGACTGGTATGTGTAACTGCACCACCCAAAACTTCAGGCGTTACTGATTCATTTAATACCTCTTTGATTACGTTTGGCCCGGTAACAAACATATAACTGGTATCAGCCGTCATAAATATAAAGTCAGTCAAAGCAGGAGAATAGACCGCTCCGCCTGCAGCTGGTCCCATGATGACAGCTATTTGCGGAATAACGCCTGAAGACATCACATTATTTTTGAATATCTTGGCATATCCGTCTAAGCTGCTTATTCCTTCTTGAATTCTTGCACCACCCGAGTCGATGAGTGCTATGATTGGCGACCCGGTTTTTAATGCCATTTCTTGAATCTTTATTATTTTTGAGGCGTGAACCGAGCCTAAAGAGCCTCCAAGTGCGTTAAAATCTTGTGCATAGGCGTAAACTAATACACCATTGATTTCTCCATAACCCGTAATCACCCCATCACCTATGGCCGGTTTATGTTTTCCAAATGAGGTAGGGGCTGAAGGCATAAAAGTATCCGTTTCTTCAAATGTTCCTTCATCGAAAAGAAATAAGATTCGCTCTCTAGCGGTTAATTTGCCTCTTTGATGTTGTTTTCTTTTATACTCTTCACTCCATTGCTTGTTCAGTAGTTCTTGACGAGCTAAAAACTTACTAAATGATTTTTTCATTCTATTCTTTTTGGGTTTATACTAAGGCTTTGGAGAGTTAAATGCAGAAGAAATAGACCCTGAATTTGTCAGAGTGATAAGTCTAATTTGCACTTTATTTCCCGAAAGCCCAAACCTTTTATGATAGAGGTAGGTCTTCTGGCTCATTTCTTTCTGAAAAATACCTTCCCGTTCAGACTTAAAAGAACAGTGGTTTGTTTTTTTCAGAGGTTAAATGAAATTTACAGCAGCGGGTCTGCCCAGGATTTACACCTGGTTCCCTGTTATGTTCACTCGCTGGTTAGCGATATATTACACCTCTTTCATGGTGCAAATTTATATCATTTTTAATGATTCCAAAAGCTAATGTTTCAATAAATAAATTTTGAGTTGTCCAAAATGAGGGGTTTTTAGGCTTGATTTTCTTTTATATTTAGTCTTAATGTATTCAAAATGTGATATTTACGTATTATTTTTTAACCTCTTTGTTTTTTGCACAATAAAATAAAAAATGTGCATATATTTATTTTATTGAGAGAGAATTTAATGAGAAAATGAAAGAGAAAGACCTAATGATTTATTTTGTGTTATTATTTGAATAGAGGCAATTCTTAAAATCGCCTAACATTAGATAAGAAAAAGTTTGAATTGAATAGAATTTAAAAGGTCCCAGACCCGAGGGTGTTTGGTCTGGGACATACTGTTCATCGGTCTGGGTTCGAAGGGGTGTCGGTCTGGGACCTTTTTTCTTTGACTATAACCACTCTTTGAGTCTCTTTATCTATCCTAAACCGCTGATCCGTTCGTTCATTAATAATCCAAGCAATGTTTTCACCACTACACAGCAACCATACATTTTCCTTATCAAATCTGGAGAATTTTTCATCAGTAAGATAGTCGCTTATTTTTTTACGCCCTTTCATTCCAAACGGTATAAAATAGTCGCCTTGCTGCCACTTTCTTATGGTTAAAGGTTCTTTGAGTTTATTCTTATCAAAACAGGCAATTTCTTTATCTTTTGGAATAATGAAATCGGTATTATATTCTACTTCTTCAAATTCCAGTTGGGGAGGGGTTGTCTTTTTGTCTTTTTCTTCGATTAACAAATAGTCCCGGTCTTTTAATACCCTCCATTTTGAACTGAAAAATTGTTTCCCGGGCTGTTCGTAAAGAGAATTATGAATGGATTCTATTTGTTGAGATGTAAACCCCTTAGGATGTAGAATTTCATATAATAAAGAAGAGGGTGAAGGCTCTTGTAAAAGTTTAGCAATGTCTATTTTGTTGTTTTTATAAACTTGCTTTATGCCTTTTTTTATGGCTTCTAGATAAATATGTTCAGTTTCTCGCAGATAACCAATGGTTTCATTTAATGTTTTCTTTACAGATGGATTGATTTCCTCCATTAAAGGAAGCAGATTTAATCTTATTTTGTTACGAGTATACTCTGTTTCTAAATTAGTGCTATCTGTAACAAACGCTTGTCCTATTGATTGAAGATACTCTTCAATTTCTTCTCTATATAAACATAAGAGTGGGCGAATAATATCTTGATTCCGTGGAGGAATTCCGGTTAGTCCTTTTATGCCGGTACCCCTGATTAAATTCAATAATAAGGTTTCAATAGTATCATCAATATGATGAGCTATGGCTATTGAATCTATATGAATGGTTTCTTTAAGTTCGTAAAACCAATTATAGCGAAGTTCTCTTGCTGCCATTTCTATGGAAATGGATTTTTGTTCTGCATAAGAAAAAGTATCAAAACTGGTTTTGTAAAGTGGTACTTTTAGCTCTTGGCATAGCTGAGTAACAAACTCCTCATCGCGAAGAGACTCTTCAGCTCTTAACCAAAAGTTACAATGAGCTGCAATACACGAGTATCCTAATTTTAATAGAATGCGAAGTAGGGCTACAGAATCGGTTCCTCCACTCAATGCAACTAGTATGGTTTCTTGATGAGAAGAAATTAATTGCTCCTTAGCTATGAAATGTCTGACTTTGTCTATAATCATAATAGAACAAAGATAGTTTTTCTTTCCTTTTGATTGTATGAATTCAAGAAAATTTCAAGTCCCTTATTTAAATAGATTCTAAATAGTTTGTTCGGCTACCAGAAAAAAATTAAATTTGCACCAAAATAAAATTCATATAAAATAAGAGGGTTTGTTTTTATGAGATTATCGGATTTACAAACAGGAGAACGTGGCGTTATTGTAAAAGTATTAGGGCATGGAAGCTTTAGAAAGCGCATTATTGAAATGGGCTTTATTAAAGGAAAAACGGTTGATGTTCTTCTTAATGCACCTTTAAAAGATCCCATTAAATATAGAGTGATGGGATATGATATTTCACTTCGGCGTGAAGAAGCGAAAATGATTGAAGTAGTTAGTGAAAAAGAGGCACGTGAACTCCTTTTAGATCAACCGGGATCTTATGAAGAGCTTTATGAAAATGTGGAAGTTCCTGAGGATAAATTGCGAGATATTGCAATGAATAAACGAAGAACCATTAATGTAGCTTTGGTTGGAAACCCTAATTGTGGAAAAACTTCACTTTTTAATATTGCATCGGGAGCCCACGAAAAAGTGGGTAATTACGGAGGAGTAACTGTAGATTCAAAAGAAGGATATTTTAATTTTGAAGGCTATCGGTTCCGTATTGTTGATTTGCCGGGAACTTATTCTTTATCTGCTTATACTCCTGAAGAAGTTTATGTGCGTGAGCATATTGTAGAAGAAACACCTGATGTTGTTATCAATGTAGTGGATTCAACCAATTTAGAACGCAACTTGTATTTAACGACTCAACTCATAGACATGAATGTGCGTATGGTCATAGCACTTAATATGTATGATGAACTGGAGCAAAGTCGTAATGAATTAGATCATATTACGCTGAGCAAAATGTTAGGAGTTCCGATGGTTCCTACCGTTTGTACCAAAAATAAAGGGATTGACGATCTGTTTCATATTATTATCAATATGTATGAAGGAGCAGACTTCTTAGATAAGGATGGAAATATTGATCCCGAAATATTAAAAGAAATCAAGGAATGGCACCAAAAATATGTCGATGAAGATAAACATCCTGCGCATATTGAAGATTACACTTCTGTAGAATCCGGCGAGATTCATAAAGTGTATCGATATATTCACATCAATCACGGTCCCATTATAGAACAGGCCATTGATTACATCAAAGAAGAGATTGCTAAGAATAGAGGGATGCAATCCATTTATTGTTTTCGTTTCTTAGCCATAAAGCTATTGGAAGGTGATGCTGAGGTAGAAAAAATTATAGCTAAACTACCTAATAGTGAGGAGATATTTAAGCGTCAGGTTGAAATGGTAAAAAAAATATCTTCTACTTATAAAGAGAATACAGAATCTGTCATTACTGATGCAAAATACGCATTCATTGATGGGGCTTTACGTCAAACTTTTAAAGAAAGTCATAGAGAACAGCGTCAAACCACAAAATTAATCGATTCCATTGTTACACATAAATTCTGGGGGTTTCCTATTTTTCTTCTATTTATGTATATCACTTTTATGGGAACATTTATTTTAGGTGAATATCCAATGGCAGGCATTGAGTGGTTAGTTGATAAGTTGGGTGAATTTGTTAGAATAAATATGGCTGATGGCCCATTAAAGGGGTTGATTGCAGATGGTATAATTAGTGGAGTAGGGGGAGTTATTGTTTTCCTTCCTAATATTTTGATTCTTTATTTCTTTATATCGTTAATGGAAGATTCCGGTTATATGGCTAGAGCTGCTTTCATTATGGATAAAGTGATGCATAAGATGGGGTTACATGGGAAATCATTTATTCCTTTGTTAATGGGTTTTG
Organism: uncultured Bacteroides sp.; assembly: GCA_964522975.1. Classification (GTDB taxonomy): domain Bacteria; phylum Bacteroidota; class Bacteroidia; order Bacteroidales; family Bacteroidaceae; genus Bacteroides_E. The sequence continues at coordinate 29,498 of CAZFXK010000013.1, forward strand.
GTTGTAATGTACCTGCTATTATGGCTACACGAACCATTGAAAATAGAAAAACGCGTTTAATTACCATGCTAGTCAATCCGTTAATGTCGTGTAGCGCGCGACTCCCCATTTATTTAGTTTTAATAGGTACGTTTTTTCCTAAGAATCCGGGGCTGATGTTGTTATTGATTTATGCATTAGGTATATTGCTGGCTGTTGTTATGGCTAAGATTTTCAGTAAGGTATTTAAGAAAGGGGATAATACTCCTTTTGTTATGGAATTGCCTCCCTATCGTTTGCCAACTTCTAAAGCTATTTTTAGGCATACTTGGGAAAAAGGAGTTGTCTATCTTAAGAAAATGGGAGGTATCATTCTTATTGCCTCTATTTTTATTTGGTTTTTAGGATATTATCCTCAAGGAGATGGAACGCTAACTCCACAGGAACAGCAAGAGAACTCTTACATAGGTAAAATAGGAAAAACCATTGAGCCTGTGATTAGACCTTTAGGTTTTGATTGGAAACTAGGAGTTGGATTACTTTCCGGTTTAGGAGCAAAAGAGTTAGTGGTGAGCACGCTTGGTGTGCTATATGCGGGAGATGGAGAGAGTACGAATATTGGGAATAAGTTAGCAGAAAATGGAGTTACTCCATTAATTGCTTTTTGTTATATGGTCTTCACTTTAATCTACCTGCCTTGTGTAGCAGTATTAGCAGCCATAAAGCAGGAGTCCGGTGGATGGAAGTGGGCATTATTTACTGCATTTTACACTACCGGATTAGCATGGATTGTATCTTTTGTGTTTTATAGAATTGGTTTATTATTCTTTTGATGATATGGAAACTCAAGAAATCATAGTATATCTTATTGTCTTAGGTTGTGCCGGATGGATATTATCCCATATTTTTTCTTTTGTGAAGAAAACCAATCAAGGAAAAAACCCTTGTGATAGTTGTTCTTCCGGTTGTGAGTTAAAGGATTTGTTTCAGAAAAAGCAGATGGAATGCAAGAATGAATCAAATAAAAATAAGAAAAAGAATTGATATAGTTGGTTTTGTTAAAAAACCATTTTATCTTTGCAATCGCAAGTCAGAATAAATGGTACCTTGACCGAGTGGCTAGGTAGCGGTCTGCAAAACCGTCGACGGCAGTTCGAATCTGCCAGGTACCTCAACCAAAGCTCCGAAAATGTTAATTATTAACATTTTTGGAGCTTTTTGTTTAGAGGGGGCAAAATTAATTTTTATCCGAATGCTGCAACAATAGTATAATAACAGAAAGCAATAAGGGAAAATGAATGCCGCATATTTTTTTATTCCAAAAATAGGATGTCTTTTATGGGATAAAAACTATAGCTTTAATGAATTTTTATCTAAATTAGATAGCACATTAACACCTTAAAAAAAGAACCAGCTATGAGAAAATTACAACTACTTCTTATAACACTGTTTTGGGGTACTTGTGTTTTTGGACAAGTAGAAATACATTATGATGTGGATTCTCTTATAAACGTGCTTGAAACAGAAGAAAGAACTCCTGTCGAGCAGTTTGAACTGTCTCGAAAAATAAGGAACTATTACAGGCAGTCAGATGTGGATAAATTCCTACAATATGCTGGACGAGGGCTGTCAATTGCTAAAAAGGAAAAAGATAAGAAGATTCAATACAAAATGTATGATTTGGCATACGAAGAGTTGGGGTTGGGGCATACGTTTAAAGGACATTACGATACAGCTCTAATCTATTTTGACAAAGCATTGGAGTATGCAAATAAAATTGATGATAAAGGCATATATAGTATATATCTGCATAAGGGGGCTGTTTACTATCAGCAAAATAAATACAACGCAACATTGGAATGTTTACAGAAGGCTTTATCCTTCTGTGAGGAGACAGACGATAAAGATATGGAAATAAGAATACTAACTAATATTGGCAATGTTTATGATCAACTAGGAGACTTCGACCGTTCTGGAATTTACTATGAAAAGGCAAGAGCTATTATGGAAAAGTATAAAGTAACTCAAGCCAAGATATCCGTATACATGAATCTTGTACATATGCATACGAGAAAAAAGGAATTTCAAAAAGCGTTGGATTATTGTATACAAATAGAAGAGCTTTGTAAAGTTGCAAATAATAAGCGGTATGCTATCTATAATAATATCGATTTCTCACTTCTTTATATGGAGCTTGAAGAGTATGATAAAGCAAATAATTATGCAGAAGAGGCTTTAAAGTTAGCAATAGAGTTTGGAGACCCTCTCGGCATACGCCAAAGTTATGCGTTTTTAGCCCAAAGCTATTTAAATTTAAAAAGATATAAAGAGGCCGATACTTATGCGCAAATGTCTTGGGATGCAGACTCAACCGACATAAATAATGCTTTTGGAATTGCTTGTATACTTGCTACTTCTAATATGTATTTAGATAATAAAGAGAAAGCGGCCGTTTTTTTAAAAAAGATAAGTGAGCTGAATGAGCAGTTAAATCAAAAAGACTATCATGCTAATTTGATGAATATGGAAATTAAATATGAAACCGAAAAAAAAGAGCTCCGTATAGCCTCATTGGAACAAGAGAAGAAACTCTATACAGGATTGGGAGTCTTGGGTATGATTGCTGTAATTTTAGGTAGCTTACTGTTTTTCTATCGTAATCGTTTGAATAAACAAAAGATAACACAACTGGAGCAGGAAAAACAGCTGGTTGCTACGCAAGCCCTTTTGGATGGAGAGACTGCCGAACGCTCTCGTTTAGCTCGTGATCTTCACGATGGTTTAGGAGGGTTATTATCTATCTTAAAGTTGAATTTAAACGAGATAAAGAAAACTTCTTTGACCAAAGAAGATGAAGAATATTTTGAAAAAGCATCGAAGGTATTAGAAGAGTCGAATAAAGAATTACGGCGGATAGCACACCATATGATGCCTGAATCGTTGATGCGAACAGGATTGAAAACATCCCTATCTGATTTTTGTCATGCTATTCCGGGAGTTGCTTTTCAATACCGAGGAAAAGATATACGCTTAGATGAACGCCTTGAAATCACTCTGTATCGCTGTGCCTATGAGTTGATAAATAACGCTGTAAAATATGCAAATGCGACGAATATTGATGTACAATTACTAGTTGATGATAATCTAATATCACTATCGGTTTATGACAACGGAATAGGATTCAATCCGGCATTAGTAGACTCAGGATCGGGTCTTGACAATATTAGAACAAGAATAGCTACAGTCAATGGTAAAATG
>CAZFXK010000014.1:0-4091 GCA_964522975.1 uncultured Bacteroides sp.
TTAAAGGTTATCTCCTGATTAACCGCATTCCCCTCTTTAGTTTCCAAACCTAATTTAGCACCGTCTTCATTGATAAACGATTTTGTAGCATATACATATTCCACGACTGATTTATTATCTAAAAAGCTCTGTTCGGTTTCAGCTGTAGCCGTTGTCAACGACTTTTCTTTTCCTGCAATCAAGGCATTATACATTTTAATATGTGTTCCTGCTCTTAATCTTACACCTCTTTGTTCTTTTATACCGTTATTTCCTATAAGCGTTAAGTTAGCCAATGTTGGACTAGACACCGGTGTATTTGTGAAATTATCTTCTCTGTTATCTGCTTCAATAAGACAATCTCCATTAGCTGTTCCATCAGGGTTAGGAGGAGTCTGATCTTGATATGCAACCCAGAATTGACCCTTTCCTACCCAACCGTCAGTCCAGTCAAAAGAATCGTCTCCACTCGCTGTTGAAACCAGATACTTTGCATTTACAGTTCCGCCAAACCACTCAAATCCATCGTCTGCACCTTGATACGTTTGGATATATTCCAACTCCGTTTTGTCACCAACACCATACATAGTCAAACCATTGGATTCTTTTGTGGCACTAAAAGCAAAACCGGTATATTCTAAACGGACGTATTTCATTGAACCGGAGTTGTCGTGAGGATCATTTCCTCCAAAATCAGCATCTCCAATTTCCGACTTCCCTTTTCCTCCGGCCAAATTTATCGGAGCTTTTCCGCAGATATGTATACCTCCCCACGCTCCGGGCTCTTTTTTAGTGGAAGTCATCACAATAGGCTTCTCTTTTGTTCCTTTAGCTATTATCTGTCCACCTTGTTTCACCAAGATATAATCCGGTGATCCTTCAAGGGTTCGTGTGGCATTAATGGTTACCCCTTCTTCTATGGTTAACACACCACCCTCTTCTACTTCGTATCCACCAACCAGAGAATACGTATTTCCGGCTTCCAGTGTACGCTTATCCGTGAGTTTTCCTTTTAATTCATACTCCTCTTGTGGAGCAGGTGTAGGATCTATATCGTCATCATCACTGTTGCACGATACCATAACTAATGCTACCATTACATAAAAAAACAATCCAATGTTTAATACTCTTTTTTTCATAATTTTCAATTTTTATTTTTCGGAATATCTTAGAAATCCATTGAAAAACCGATACCTAACGATAATCCTTTTTTGTAATATTCTACCGTTTCTTTTTTACCTGTATCAGCCACCTTCTGACTGAACTTTTGTTCTTGATTAATTAAATTCTTTGCTTGAAATTTAAGTTTCACCCTTGAGTTCAGACTATAGGTTCCCACAAAATCAAGAGAATGAAACGTTTCTTCCATCACATTATTTACTCCATTTATTCCTACCGAACTAATTCGGGGTCCTTGTACATTATACACCAGTGAAAACGAACCCACTCTTTTCTTTCCAAACTGAGGGGCATAATTAACATCCAGATTAATTAAATAAGGAGATGCACCTTGTAATGCTCTTGAGCGATCGGTATACGTACCTCCTTCGGGAAGTGAAATATGAGTATAGATATAAGAAGCATTAAAATCGACTTTCAACTCTTTTGTCAGCTTTTTCCTTAACTCCAATTCCACACCGGCAGCTATTCCTTTATCTGCGTTTCTATAGCTTTGAATTAATGAGCCTGAATACACCAGTATGTTCTCGATAGCATCTTTCAGCTGTTTGTAATACGCTCCAATAGAAAACAGATCTCCTTCTTTGTTGAAGTACTCATAACGAAGGTCTATGTTTGTGTTATATCCGTTCATTATGCCGGAAAAACCTCGGGAGGTTATTCCACCATATAATTCCTGATATTCAAAAGGAGCCATTTCCAGAAAAGAGGGACGGGTAATGGTACGAGAAACACTTAACCTCAGATTCCGACTTCCATTTAGGGTGTATTTCAGACTAAGAGCAGGGAAAAAATCATTCGCATCGAGCTTTGCTTTTTCCGGATTTCCCGCATCAGCCCAATAATCTACTGACTGCTTGGAGTGTTCGTAGCGTACACCACCGGCAATCAAAAGGTTTTTTATGGGATAGTATTCAAAATCAATGAAGCCTGCTGTAATCTTAGCATCTGCATAATACTTATTGCGACGTTGAGAATTCTTATCAATGGTAATAGAACTATTCATTAAATTCTCACTATTCAAATAACTATCCGTATCATAGATATCAGTAACAACAGGATAAATAGTCTTCACATCGTAGTAGAAGTTGGCTGAATAAAAATCTCTTGATTTATCTCTCAAAGAAATACCCAGCCTGATGAAATCCGGTGTATCCGATTTATTCAAATTATACTTAGCCTTTATCTCGCCATTCCATTCATCTTCAAACAGCTCACCAAAATAGCGCATCGTTTCTTGTTGATTCAGCTTGAAAAGAGACAAGGAACCATCGTTGTTCTTTTCAAACATTACTTGTCTCCTATCCGGTTCATCGCTGGTTGTCCTTCCGTATGAAAATTGCCAATCTGTAAACAGTCTTCCAAAAAATTGATGTTTACCCGTTAACTGATTATTCAATAGAGAGTAGATGTGATAAATGCTATTGCTCCCCATCAGCTCTTTACCCTCCGCATCCATTCCGTCACGCTTTCTATAGATATCTTCTGTATTATTTACATACATTATGTTGTAAGACAACATATCATTATCTCGCAGCGAGTAGCTAATCTGACCTAAGGTGGTTAACGTTGTTTCGTATAAATACTCATTGTAATTAAATCGTTCTCTTATCACACCTTGCGCATTCACTAATGAAGTATAAGCATCTTCATAAAGCACATAATCGTTATTGAAATTTGCAGCAATCAGGGCATTCAGTTTTTGACGACCCACTTTCCACGACTTCCCTGCCCCAATTTCCATACTTAATTCCGGTAATGCGGTTGATTTTTCTATTGAGAAACTGGTTTTAAAAGGGTTTTCTTGACGCGTATAATCAATAAAATCGTCCGGATTCATATCCTTTATCTTCTGGGACAACTTTAAGCCTCCTGAAATGCCTAAATAGGGTACACCTATACCTCCCTTATCCGAAGAATAGAAATCACGGAATAGCACATTCGTTCTTCCTCCCGTAGAAACACCAAACGTAAAGAAGTCTGCTCCAATATTCTCTTTGGTTTCCACATTGATATGAGCACCCGAATAATCACCAAAGACCGAAGGCTCATAAACCTTGCTTACTGTTACATTCTTTACAACCGTAGTAGGAAAAAGCGTAAGGGGTATCAGCTTATTATCAGGATTAGGAGAGGCTATAGGAAAACCATTTAATGAAGTCATACTATACCGATCTGCAAGTCCTCTTACAAACACCTTACTGTTGCCTTCCATTGATATTCCTGTAATTTTCTTTATTCCATCAGCAACCGTAGAGAGTCCTTTAATTGACATTTCCTTTACTCCGATATTTTCAACGGCAATCGTAGAATTTTGTCTTTCTAAGGTTAATATTCTTTCTCCCTCCCTGTTTTTTCTGGCAACGACCAGCACCTCGCCCAAATCTTCAATAGCTTCAGACAAAGTAAAGTGCAGATATTTTGTTTCTCCTTTTTTTATCTCTATATCTACATATTCCACTGAATTATAAGAGATATATGAAGCAAGTAATGTATAGGTTCCCGGAGAAACCTCCAGTTGATAATTTCCGTCTATATTGGTAATGGTTCCCGCTGTAGTATTCTTCAAGGAGATAGATACTCCCGGTAGACTTTCATTTGTTTTTTCGTCTTTAACGGTACCTTTAAATAGTGTTTGTGAATTTAGAAATGTTGAAATAGATAAAAATAACAGAATGCATACTAGCTGCTGTAATTTTGTATTTATCGATACTAATCTTGTTTTATTCATGCAATTCAATTTATTAATTTTCACCAGCAAAAGTACCGGATTGATATTACAGAATAGATACAAGAGCGAGAAGAGCCAATGACAGTTCTGTTACATTTTTCGTAATAGATCTGCCATACAAAATTAAAGGAATGCACATGGAATACATTCTTATGAAAAGTTATTCAACAGTTGAGATAAATTCAAGACGATAAAACCCAAA
>CAZFXK010000014.1:4191-32707 GCA_964522975.1 uncultured Bacteroides sp.
TGGCGAAAAAGAGTTTCCACCTCTTTTCGAGCCTCATCACTAGGAGGTAATGCCGTTTTAAGCTGATAACCTAAGCCTAACTCATCCCACTTAGGCGCTCCTAATTGATGGAAAGGTAATACATCCACTTGTTTTATGTTTCCAAAAGAACTCAGATAATCAGCCAAAGCGGCTACATCTGCTCTATCATCCGTATATCCGGGAAGTAAGACATAACGAATCCAAGTGGGTATGTTTTGCTGATTAAGGTAGTCTGCAAAAGCCAAAGTAGGAGCTAACTCTTTACCGGTTAATTTTTTATACTTTAGAGCGTCAAAATGTTTAATATCCAGCAATACTAAATCCACCCATTGCAACATCTCTTTTATTTTTTCGTTAAAAATAGAACCGGAGGTATCTATCGCGGTATGGACACCTTCTTTTTTACAAAGCTTTAGGAATTCAAGGACAAAATCGGGTTGCATCAAAGGTTCACCTCCGGAAAGAGTTATTCCTCCCTTAACGAACCCTTCTACTTTTTTGTACTCGTTAAAAACCTCAGAAGGTGTCATCCTGCTTTTAGCATCCCCTTTGATCCAAGTATCCGGATTATGACAATACAAACAACGCAAAGGACAGCCTTGCATAAAAACAACAAAACGGATTCCGGGACCATCTTTGGTACCAAAAGTCTCTAAAGAGTGGATATAACCTTTCATAAGACAAAAAACAAAAAAGCAAAGAATCTGATCATTCAATTCTTTGCTTTTATAATTCTATTTAGAATGAGGTAGTTATTGTTCTATCAATTACGTCGAGTTGTTGCTCCCTGGTTAATTTTACAAAATTCACCGCATAACCCGACACACGAATGGTCAATTGAGGATATTCTTCCGGATGCTCCATGGCATCAATCAATAAATCTCTATTGAATACGTTCACATTCAGATGATGACCTTTCTGATTGAAATAACCATCTAACAACCCCACAAGGTTAACGGCCTCTTCCTCTCTATTTTCTCCAAGCGTATTCGGTGTAATGGCAAAAGTATAAGAAATGCCATCATTAGCGTGTTCAAAAGGTAATTTAGCAACCGAAGAAAGAGAAGCTACCGCCCCTTTTCGGTCTCTTCCGTGCATTGGATTAGCACCCGGAGCAAAAGGAGTACCTCCCCTCCTACCATCAGGCGTATTTCCGGTTTTCTTACCATAAACCACATTAGAGGTAATCGTCAATACCGACTGTGTAGGAATGGCCTCCTTATACATCTTAAATTGACGAATCTTATTCATAAACTTTTCAATGACATCAACGGCAAATTGATCGGTCAGCTCATCGTTGTTCCCAAAAGGTACATACTCTTTTTCCGGCACATAATCTACGGCATCTCCTTGTTCATCCCGAATCACTCTTACCTTTCCGTATTTTATGGCCGCTAAAGAATCAGCAATAATGGACAATCCGGACACACCAAATGCCTGTGTGCGTATAATATCCACATCGTGTAATGCCATTTCTAAAGCCTCATAAGAGTATTTATCGTGCATATAATGAATGATATTCAGAGCCTTAACATAAGTTTCCGCTAACCAGTCCAACATTTTATCAAACTTCTCCCAAACCTCATCAAATTCTAGATAATCTCCTTTTACCGGCTCCAATACACCTTCGGGAACTACATAAACTTTGGTGTTTTCATCTTTACCCCCATTAATGGTATATAATAAAGCTTTTGGCAAATTAGCTCTAGCTCCAAAAAACTGCATCTGTCCTCCAATTCGCATAGGAGATACACAACAAGCAATGCCATAATCATCCCCCAACTGCTCGCGCATCAAATCATCATTTTCATACTGAAGTGAAGAGGTATCAACAGACACTTTAGCACAAAACTTTTTCCAATTTTCCGGTAACTTTTCACTCCATAAAATGGTTAAGTTAGGTTCCGGAGACGGGCCTAGATTATAAAGCGTATGCAACATACGAAAGCTATTTTTAGTAACTAAAGACTTTCCACTAGTTGTCATACCTCCCAAAGACTCTGTTACCCATACCGGATCTCCGGAGAATAGCTCATCGTATTCAGGTGTACGTAAAAAACGAACAATGCGTAATTTCATGACAAAATGATCGATGAGTTCTTGTGCTTCTTGTTCCGTTATCTTTCCCTCTTCCAAATCCCGTTCAATATAAATATCCAGGAATGTACTGACTCTACCTAAACTCATGGCTGCTCCATTTTGATCTTTAATCGCCGCCAAATAAGCAAAATAGGTCCATTGAATTGCCTCTTGTGCTGTACAAGCCGGCTGAGAAATATCAAATCCATAGACTTCGGTCATACGCTTAAGGGCCTCTAATGCCGCAATCTGGTCACTCAGCTCTTCTCTTAGCCGAATTAAATTATCCGTCATCTCTCGCGGATCGCACGCCTTGAACCGTTCTTTTCGCTCCTTTATTAAACGATCCACTCCATATAAAGCAACACGACGATAATCACCAATGATACGCCCTCTACCATACGCATCCGGAAGTCCGGTTAACAAACCATTACTCCTAGCTTTACGAATACTTGCCGTATAAGCAGAAAAAACACCATCATTGTGAGTTTTACGATATTTAGTGTAGAACTCCTCGGTTACCGAATCGAGTTCATATCCATATTCTTTCAAACTTTGCTTTACCATACGTAACCCACCATTAGGAAATATGGCACGTTTTAATGGCTTATCTGTTTGAACCCCTACAATCTTCTCTAAATTTTGATTGATATATCCGGGACCATACGTATCGATTTGCGAAGGAAGACGAGTTTCTGCATCATAAATACCTCTCTCTTCTTCCTCTTTAAACATTTCGGTCAATTCGCTCCACAACTTTTGAGTTGCCTCTGTAGGTCCGGTTAGAAAAGATTCCGATCCGGTATATTCTGTATAATTTTCTAAGATGAAATTATTTACATCTATAGCCTCTCTCCATTGGATTCCCTTAAATCCCCTATATGCCTCCATAACAATTATTTACCTTAAAAATTAAAGTTACACAAACTACAATCTTTTATTTTTCTTGCACGAAGATAATACAATAAGAGATTATAGTCCCCGAATTAAAGAAGTATATTTTCTCTCTTTCAGAGATTTAAATTCCAAGTTTCATTTAAGGAAAAACGGTCTCGCATTAGTTGTAATAAAAGAGACTAGCGATATTAAATTTCAGCTAAATTTACCCGGATAGAATCATCTAAAATCAATTATCTCTTTCAAGTCCCAATAAATTTTCAAGGCAGAATGAAACAAAAAAGACAGAGATGAATTACTTAATAGAAAACAACATAAAAGTCCATCTTTTTTAGTAATTTTACATCCGGCTTAATTCTTTTATTTTTCTTGATTTAAGTCACTTTGGATAGATAAAAAAGAAAAAACAACATATATAATGAATTACAAATGGAATTATCAACCTTTAACAGAAGATCAAGAAAATGAAAAAATAAAATTAGCTAAAGAATTAAACATTCATCCCGTTTTAGGGCAATTGTTAGTACAAAGAGGCATTACCACAAAAGAAGAGGCCGAACACTTTTTCAATCCGGATTTGAAAGAACTGCATGATCCTTACCTAATGAAGGATATGGATATAGCAGTAGACCGATTGAATAAAGCCATCGGTACAAAAGAGCGTATTTTAGTATATGGAGACTATGATGTAGATGGTACGACAGCTGTAGCTTTAGTCTACAGATTCATCAGATCGATCTATTCTAATATTACCTACTATATTCCGGACAGAGATGATGAGGGATATGGTGTTTCTAAACAAGGTATAGACTTTGCCTATAACGATGGAGTTAGCTTAATTATTGTTCTTGACTGTGGCATTAAAGCTGTAAAGCAGATTGCTTATGCCAAAGAGAAAGGTATTGATTTTATTATCTGCGACCATCATGTTCCGGATGATGTGCTTCCTCCTGCCGTTGCCATTCTAAACCCTAAGCGACAGGATAACACATATCCTTATACCCACCTATCCGGTTGTGGTGTTGGATTTAAGTTTATGCAGGGTTTTGCCATAAATAATGGAATCAAGTTTAGAAAACTTAGACCCTTACTCGATCTGGTTGCTGTAAGTGTGGCTTCGGACATTGTTCCTATCTGTGGTGAAAACAGGATATTAACCTATCATGGGCTCAAACAATTAAACAAATACCCGTGTGTGGGACTTAAAGCCATCATAGACATCAGCGGGTTAAGTAAAAAAGAAATCACAACCAGTGATATAATTTTTAAAATAGGCCCTCGCATTAATGCCTCCGGACGTATGCAAAGTGGTAAAGAAGCCGTTGATTTGTTAATAGAAAACAACTATAACAAAGCCACTGAGAAGGCGGAACAGATTAATGAATATAATGAAGCTCGTAAAGATCTGGATAAAGGGATTACTGAAGAGGCCAACCGAGTTGTAGATGAATATAAGGGCTTAGCACAGAAACGTTCCATAGTACTCTATAACGAATCTTGGCATAAAGGGGTCATAGGAATTGTGGCATCACGCCTCACAGAAGAATATTACAGACCTACAGTGGTTCTCACACGCACCGAAAACTATGCTACCGGTTCTGCACGATCAGTACCCGGATTTGATGTTTACAAAGCAATTGAGCATTGCAGAGACCTCTTAGATAGCTTTGGGGGGCATACTTATGCTGCAGGGCTATCCATGCGTGTGGAAAATGTTCCTGTTTTCGCCAAGCGTTTTGAGCAATATGTTACTGAAAACATATTACCGGAACAGACCAATGCGGTGTTAAACATTGATGCTAAACTACAGTTTAAAGATATCACTAAAAAGTTCTTTAAACACCTACAATGTTTTGAGCCTTTTGGCCCGACCAATGAAAAACCTATTTTTTCCACTTATCACGTCTATGATTACGGCACAAGTAAAGTGGTAGGCAGAGATCAGGCACATATAAAACTGGAACTAGTGGACAATGACTCTAATACCATAATGAATGGTATCGCTTTTGGACAAAGTTCACACGTACGTTACATCAAAACAAAACAAGCTTTTGACATCTGTTATACAATAGAAGAAAACAGCTATAAAAAAGGAGAAATACAGTTGCAGATTGCAGATATAAAACCGCGGATAGAGTCTTAATTTTGTAAGGAAAGGTTAGTATGAGCCGTTTTTTACCCATCTTAAAAAAGTACTGGGGGTATGATTCCTTTCGGGATTTGCAGGAAGAAATCATTAATAGTGTTTTTGAAGGAAAAGATACATTAGGCCTGATGCCTACCGGGGGAGGAAAATCCATAACGTTTCAGGTTTCTGCTCTGGCAAAGGAAGGAATGTGTCTTGTTGTCACTCCTTTGATTGCCTTAATGAAAGATCAAGTTGAAAACTTACGAAACAAAGGGATAAAAGCCATTGCCATCTACTCCGGCATGAGTCGACAAGAAATCATTACTGCATTAGAAAACTGTATTTATGGCAATTATAAATTTCTATACATTTCACCGGAACGATTAGACACGGAGATTTTTCAAAAAAAACTCCGTTCCATGCATATAAATCTGCTTGCCATAGATGAAAGCCACTGCATTTCACAATGGGGATATGATTTCCGGCCGGCCTACTTAAAGATAGCCGAAATAAGAAAACTATTACCAAACATACCTGTGCTTGCTTTGACTGCTACGGCAACGCCCGAAGTGGTAAAAGACATCCAAAAGAAACTCCATTTCAGACAAGAAAATGTATTCAAAATTAGCTTTGAACGAAAAAACTTAGCTTATATCGTCCGAAAAACAGAAGACAAACAGGGTGAGCTCTTACATATTCTAAGAAGGACTAAGGGGAGTGCCATTGTGTATGTACGTAGTCGCCGTAGAACAAAGGAGGTGGCACAGCTATTAAATCAAAACGGATTTAGTGCCACATTCTATCATGCCGGAATATCCAATACCATAAAAGATAAAAGGCAGGCTCAATGGATGGCAGAGGAGTATAGAATAATGATAGCTACCAATGCTTTTGGTATGGGAATTGATAAATCGAATGTAAGACTTGTCGTTCATATGGATTTACCCGATGCGCCAGAAGCTTATTTTCAAGAAGCAGGAAGAGCAGGAAGGGATGGAGTGAAGGCCTTTGCCGTATTACTATATGCAAAGACGGATAAAAGTACCTTGAATAAAAGAATAAGAGATACCTTCCCCGACAAAGAGTATATTAAAAGAGTTTATGAATCACTCCAATATTATTATCAAATGGCTCTGGGTGATGGATTGGGATGTGTTTTTGAATTCAATTTGGAGGAGTTTTGTACCCGTTTTAAATATTTTCCGGTACCGGCAAATAGTGCACTCCAAATCTTAACACAAGCAGGCTATATTGAATATACAGATGAGCAAGACTCAACTTCACGGGTTATGTTTCGATTAAGACGGGATGAACTTTATCGCATCAAAGAAATGAATCATAATTCTGATTTAATCATTCAAACCCTGCTACGTTCTTACACCGGACTTTTTTCTGATTACACCTATATTCAGGAGGACTCCATAGCTACTAAAACAAATCTGAGCCACAATGAGATTTATAATGCCTTAATTTATCTCTCTAAAAGAGGTATAATTGATTATATTCCACGCAAAAGAACCCCTTACATCATATACACCAGAGAAAGAGTTGACGCTAAAAATATTTTCATATCAAAAACCATCTATGAAGAGAGAAAAAAGCGGTATGAAGAAAGAATAAATACGATGATTTATTATGCTACAACGGATGACATTTGCAGAAGCAGACTACTTTTAAACTATTTTGGAGAACAGAATAACACCGATTGCAAACAGTGTGATGTATGTATTAGCAGAAAAGGGAAACCCTCAATTTCTAATCAAGAGTTCACTCAAATCTATTCCATGGTAAAAGAAGCCATTAAAGAAAAGCCGATCTCTCCTTATCTTTTAGCTGAGAAATTGAGTATGGAGAAGGAAAAGCTACTTCCCATAATCCGTTATTTAATTGCTGAAGATCAAATAGAATTCAAAGATGGAATGTTATCTATTATGGAATGATAGATGGATTCTTATATTCCAGTTTTTCCATCCCCAAAATGATGGTTCTAATCAAGTGAAAATAAATATTTATAATAACCTCTTGTTTGTTTAATTTTTTGTCTATACATTTGTAAACAAGAATAAATACAAATGAATTTATTGAGCAATACATATTATTACTTCTTTTTTTACTTTACTAAACAAGTAGAGCGGGGTATAATATGTAATGACTGATAAAATAAGACCAACAAAATAATTATATAAAAATCCCGTTCTAGTGAGCGGGATTTTTTTTATACTCATTTTACAATGAAAAAAATAGCCATACAAGGAACTTACGGTTCTTACCACGACATAGCAGCACACTTACTTTTTGAACAAGAAAAGATTGATCTTATCTGTTGTAAAAGCTTTGCGGATATCTTCAATGTCATTGAGAGTACTCCTGACACATTAGGCTTATTGGCCATTGAAAACACCATTGCCGGAAGCCTACTCTACAATAATGAATTAATGAAGCAAAGCAATACACAAATCATTGGAGAGCAAAAATTACGCATCTCACACTGTTTTGCTTGCCTTCCCAACGAGGATTGGAACGATTTAACAGAGGTAAACTCCCATCCCATCGCATTAATGCAATGTAGGGCATTTTTAAATAATCATCCCCACTTAAAAGTAGTGGAGGATGAAGATACTGCACTAAGTGCTAAGCGAATAAAAGAAGAGCAACTGAAAGGACATGCTGCCATCTGTTCAGAAGCAGCGGCTAAACTTTATGGTATGAAAATATTACAAAAAGGAATTGAAACCAATAAACACAACTATACCCGCTTTTTATTGGTGGCAAATCCACACATAGCAAAAGAATCCAAATTAAGATGCAACCCCAATAAGGCAAGTCTGGTTTTCACATTACCACACGAAGAAGGCAGCTTATCACAAGTATTATCTATTTTTTCTTTCTACCATATGAATTTGACTAAGATTCAATCTTTACCCATCATAGGCAGAGAATGGGAATACCAATTTTACATTGACATTACATACGATGACCACAACCGATATATGCAGGCCATAGCCGCAATAAAACCATTAATAAGTCAACTCAAAATATTAGGAGAATATGTCAAATATTAAGCCAACAAACAATATTCAACCTGCTGAACGTTTATCAACAACAAGCGAATACTACTTTTCAAAGAAGTTAAAGCAAATAGCAGAAATGAATTCATCCGGTCAACCGGTTATCAATCTAGGCATAGGAAGTCCGGACAATCCTCCTCCTAAGCAAGTAATAGAAAGCCTATGCACGCATGCCAGAAAAAAAGACACTCATGGCTATCAACCTTACAATGGCATTCCTGAGCTCAGAAAAGGCTTTGCTGAATGGTATAAAAAATGGTATGGTGTAGACTTAAATCCACAAAATGAAATTCAACCATTAATAGGATCTAAAGAGGGCGTATTACATATTACTTTAGCCTTTGTCAATCCCGGAGATAAGGTATTGGTACCTAACCCGGGTTATCCCACTTACACCTCTCTAAGTGAATTACTTGGAGCTGAAGTCATAAAATATAATTTAACAGAAGAAAATAATTGGTATCCCGACTTTGATGAATTAGAACAAGCAGACTTGGATGGTGTCAAATTAATGTGGATTAACTATCCACACATGCCTACCGGAGCGAAAGCAACTCCTCAGCTTTTTGAAAAACTAGTTCAATTTGCACGGAGTAGGAATATTGTTTTAATAAATGATAATCCTTACAGTTTCATATTAAACAAGCACCCGCTTAGTTTACTTAGCATACCAAATGCCAAAGAATGTTGCATAGAACTCAATTCAATGAGCAAAAGTCATAATATGCCCGGGTGGCGTATAGGTATGTTAGCAAGTAATGCCACATTTGTAGAATGGATACTAAAAGTGAAAAGCAATATTGACAGTGGTATGTTTCGCCCCCTTCAGATAGCAGCTACAGAAGCTCTACAGGTTGATGAAAATTGGTACGAATTAAACAACAAACAATACAAAGAAAGAAGAGTATTAGCAGAAAGAATAATGGATGCCCTAGCTTGTTCTTACGATAAAAACCAAGTAGGACTCTTCCTTTGGGGTAGAATTCCGGAAGAATATAACGACGTAGAGGAATTGACAGAGGAAATACTGCAAAAAGCCAAAGTGTTCATTACTCCGGGATTTATATTTGGCACAAACGGAAAGCGATATATTCGGATATCACTTTGTTCTCCTCTTGATAAATTAAACGATGCATTACAACGCATTAAACAAATTATGAATACTAATATTATAAAATAAGATGAAACTTGAATCCATTTTGCTACCCGGAATAAATCCGGAACGACCGATCATCATATCAGGACCTTGTAGCGCAGAAACAGAAGAACAAGTCATGAAAACAGCTAAAGAATTAGCTGAAAGAAACATCAAGATTTTCCGTGCCGGGATATGGAAACCCAGAACAAAACCGGGTGGATTTGAAGGCATAGGTGTGGAAGGATTACAATGGCTTAAACAAGTTAAAGAAGAAACAGGAATGTATGTGGCAACCGAGGTAGCCACAGCACAACACACCTACGAAGCTCTAAAAGCCGGAATTGATATGTTATGGATTGGCGCTCGTACAACAGCCAACCCTTTCGCTGTTCAAGAAATAGCGGATGCCCTTAAGGGAGTAAACATACCTATTTTCATTAAAAATCCGGTAAATCCCGATCTGGAACTTTGGATTGGTGCTATTGAGCGTATCTACAATGCCGGAATTTCCAAAATAGCAGGCATACATCGTGGATTCAGTAGTTTTGATAAAACGATTTATAGAAATCTACCCAATTGGCATATCCCGATTGAACTCCGACGTCGCATTCCCGACTTACCCCTTTTCAGTGATCCGAGTCACATTGGAGGCAAAAGAGAATTAATAGCATCGTTAAGTCAACAAGCAATGGATTTGAATTTTGATGGATTAATCATAGAAAGCCATTGCAACCCGGATGAGGCTTGGAGTGATGCGAGCCAACAAGTCACCCCGCAGGTATTAGAGTATATTCTAAGCCTTTTGGTCATCCGCGAAGAAGTCCAATCAACTGAAAGCCTATCCATATTAAGAAAACAAATAGATGAATGCGATAATGAGCTAATGCAAATACTATCCAAACGGATGAGGGTATGTAGAGAAATTGGAGTTTACAAGAAAGAACATAACATTACGGTCCTTCAATCCGGAAGATACAATGAAATTCTTGAAAAAAGAGCAGAGCAGGGAAAAGCGTGTCAAATGGATTCGGATTTCATTAAAAACATATTTCAAGCCATACACGAAGAATCGGTTCGTCAACAAATAGAAATTATTAATCAGTAGAACAGTCTTTTAACCACACTTAAATGAAAATATTAATTATTGGAGCCGGAAAAATGGGTTCATTCTTTCTTGATTTACTCAGTTTTCAACATGAAACTGCCATATATGATAGCGATCCAAAGAAACTTCGCTTTACTCACAATGCCTATCGGTTTACTACCCTCGATGAGATAGCTGATTTTCAACCTCAGTTGGTCATTAATGCGGTTACATTAAAGTATACAATAGATGCCTTTGAGAAGATTATGCCCGTTCTCCCTAAAGATTGCATTCTGAGTGATATTGCCTCTGTGAAAAACGGACTAGCTGATTTTTATAAGGATTGTGGTTTTCCTTATGTATCAACACATCCAATGTTTGGTCCGACTTTTGCCAAGCTCAATCACCTAAAAGATGAGAGTGCCATTATTATTAGCGAAAGTGATCATCTAGGAAAAATATTTTTTAAGGACTTATATCAAAACTTAAATCTAAATATTTTTGAATATACTTTTGAGGAACATGATGAGACTGTGGCTTATTCACTTTCCATTCCATTTGTATCCACTTTAGTCTTTGCGTCAACAATGAAACATCAAGAAGCTCCCGGCACAACTTTCAAAAAACATATGACAATAGCCAAAGGCTTATTAAGCGAAGATGATTATCTATTACAAGAGATACTTTTTAATTCAAAAACGCCAAAACAAGTGGAAAATATTTTAGATGAGCTAAAAAGACTCTTAACCATTATTAAAGAGAAAAACGCAGAAGGAATGCAAGATTTTTTAATAGACGTACGTCAAAAAATCAAATAAGGAATACTTTTCTTTAATAGGTCCTACTATCTCTTTCTTAAAAATAAAAACTACCTTTGTAGGAGAATTTAGTATGATTGACAAAGCAACTATAGATCAAATAATGGATACTGCACAAATACTTGATGTGGTATCCGAATTTGTAACTCTACGCCGTAGAGGAGCGAACTATGTTGGTTTGTGTCCATTCCATAATGAAAAAACACCTTCGTTCAGTGTATCACCATCCAAAGGAATTTGTAAATGTTTTGGTTGTGGCAAAGGAGGAAATGTGGTTCACTTTATAATGGAACATGAACAACTCAATTATTATGAAGCTCTTCGATTCTTAGCTAAGAAATATAATATTGAGATAAGAGAACGAGAATTAAGTTCTGAAGAAAAAGAGGCACAAAGTTTAAGAGAAAGTCTGTTTATTGTCAATGAGTTTGCCAATCAATACTTTCAGAACATTCTGCAAAATCATTTGGAAGGACAATCCATTGGTCAAGCCTATTTTAAACAACGAGGCTTTCGACCGGAAATCATAAAAAAATTCCAATTAGGGTATTCCTTAGAAGCATCAGACAGTTTGATTCAAGAGGCTATAAAGAAAGGATTTAATCAAGAATATTTAATTAAGAATGGTTTATGCTATGAATCCTATGGAAAGCTTGTAGATCGATTCAGAGGGCGAGTCATTTTCCCCATTCATACTCTTTCAGGTAAAGTTGTCGCTTTTGGAGGACGAATATTAGGAAGTAATACAAAACTAGCCAAATATGTCAATTCTCCGGAATCTGAAATTTACCATAAAAGTAATGAACTTTACGGAATCTACTTTGCTAAAAGAGCGATTGTGAAAGAAGATTGTTGCTTCTTAGTGGAAGGATATACCGATGTTATTTCCATGCATCAAGCAGGTGTTGAAAATGTTGTAGCCTCATCCGGAACAGCATTGACTCCGGGACAGATTCGATTGATCCACCGCTTTACCGAAAACATAACCGTACTTTACGATGGGGATTCAGCAGGAATTGAAGCCTCTTTACGAGGAATTGATATGCTTCTGGAAGAAGGACTAAATGTTAAGGTTGTTCTTCTACCTGATGGAGAAGACCCTGATTCCTTTGCTCGCAAACATAACTCTACGGAATTCAAATCTTTTATTGAAAAGAATGAAGTTGATTTTATCCGATTTAAAACAAAACTTTTAATTGATGATTCAGCTAATGATCCTATAAAACGGGCAGAATTAATTAGTAGCATTGTTAAAAGCATCTCAGTAATTCCGGAAGCCATTGTTCGGTCTGTTTATATTAAGGAGAGTAGCAGCTTGCTAAACATAGAAGAGCGTATCATCGTTGGAGAAATAGCAAAGCTAAAAAAGAAAGAAGCAGAACAATTACAAAACAAACAAAAAAGGGAAGAACAAAACAATAAAGAACCTGACACAAACTATCAATCCTATCTTCCTCAAGAAGGAAAGGAAAAACTTCTCTTTTATAAAATAGAGAGATTGATAATTCAAATCATTCTACGTTATGGTGAACAAATCATGGGAAAAATCAAGAATGAAAAAGGCGAAGAAGTTGCACTAACAGTTATTGAATATATAGCTAATGATTTCGCAAATGATGATATCTCTTTTCATAATCCCACGCATAGACAAATTCTATCTGAAGCAAAAAAACATCTACACGAAGAAAACTTTAAAGTAGAAAAGTATTTTCTTTCACATCATAACGAAGAGATAAGTCGTTTAGCTGCAGAATTGTTGAGTGATAAGTATCAACTCAGTAATTTATATAAGTATGACCAAACTATCATTAAAGATAAGGATCGACTATACGAAATAGTTCCAACTTTGATCATTAACTTTAAGAACGAAATAGTTGATTCCGAAATAAGGCATCTACTTAAAGAGCTAAAAAAACCGGAAGTATATAATGATGATCAAAACTGTAGCCAGATGATGAAGAGGTATCAGGAGCTCAAAAACATTCAAGCCACTATGGCCAAACGTCTAGGTGATAGGGTCATCTTGCCTTAACCGTTATTATCCCCATAAAAAATAAGAATAACAAGAATAAGAAGTCACTTGTGAAATTCGGTTACCCCTTAATCAGATTCATGAATTCTTCACGGGTCTTTGCTTGATTAAAAACTCCGGTGAAATCTGAGGTGGTAGTTATTGAGTTTTGTTTTTCAACTCCCCGCATCTGCATACACATATGTTTTGCCTCTATTACAACCATTACCCCTAACGGATTCAAAGCCTCTTGAATACACTCTTTAATTTGAAATGTCATCCGTTCCTGAACCTGTAATCGATGAGAGAAAATATCAACAACACGTGCAATCTTACTCAATCCCGTTATATAATCTCGAGGAATATAAGCTACATGTGCCTTACCATAAAAAGGAAGCATATGGTGTTCACAAAGAGAGAAGAAATCAATATCCTTCACAATAACCATCTGTTTATAGTCTTCCTGAAATCTTGCCGATAATAAAACTTCACGGGGATTCATCCGATACCCTTTCGTTAAATTCCACATGGCACGTGACACCCTTTTGGGGGTCTTTACTAAACCTTCACGAGAAGGATCTTCTCCTAATAAAGTGATAACCTCATGGTAGTGATCCATTAGTTTAGCTAACACCTCTGGAGGCATATTGTCATAATTATCTGGCATTTTTAAAAAATCAATGGTTTTTACAAAGGAATATTTATTTGTTCTTTTACAATCGTAATCTCTTTAAACTCTCCTGTATCTTCCAGCTGCCTCATCATTACATCGGCTTCTTCAATACTTCTAAAATCACCCACTCTACATAACCATCTAGGAGAAACAAATAATGTATAAACTGATAATTCAGGAAAAAGGGATTTTACTTTTTCACCCAAGGAAGTAGCTTCGGCTCTTGCTTCCCTAGAGTTTTTTCCGGCATAAACCTGAACTCTGAACCCCGGAACTTTTAACACCTCATCAGTTCCTGTTACTAAATTCAAATCCGAACCTACCATAGCCTCAAGCCGAGGATCTTGAAAGATTATCACTTTACCTTGACCAGGAACTCCTCGTTTTAAGCTCTCAACAATATTCTGATGAACTTGAGAAAAAACACTTCCCGATAAAAAAACAAATAAAAGAAAAGTTGATTTTCGCATATAATAAAAATAAAATTAGGAAAGTCTAACTTACTTTGTAGACTTTCCTACTAAGTTTAATTACTTAAATCCATCAATAACCCCTTTAAAGTTTGTTGCTTTCAATGAAGCTCCTCCTATAAGGCCTCCATCAACATCGGGATTTGAAAATAATTCTTTTGCATTAGACGGATTACAACTTCCTCCATATAGTATGGGTATACTATCAGCTACCTCTTTCCCATATTTATCGGCTAATACTGAACGAATATAAGAATGGATTTCTTGAGCTTGAGCAGATGTTGCTGTTTTTCCGGTTCCAATAGCCCAAACAGGTTCATATGCTAAAACAATTTTAGAAAACTCATCCGCAGGTAAATCAAACAAAGCATCAGAAATTTGCTTCTTCACAACTTCATTCTGTTTATTGGATTCACGTTCTTCTAAAACCTCACCTATACAGAAAATAGGAGTCAATCCATTAGCTAAAGCATGTTTAACCTTCTCTTTAAGAATTTCTGAAGTCTCATTATAGTATGCACGACGCTCAGAATGTCCTAATATAACATATTTTGCTCCGGTAGAAGCTATCATATTTGCTGAAACTTCACCTGTATAGGCTCCGGCAACTTTATCAGCACAGTTTTCTGCACCCACTCCCACAACATCACCAACGATAGGTGCAACAGAAGCCAAATGTATAAAAGGAGTACAGATAACCACATCACAATTTGGTTTATCAGCATCTAATATTTCCTTCAACTCTTTTGCTAAAGCTATACCCTCATCGAGGTTCAAATTCATCTTCCAGTTTCCTGCTACAATTTTTTTTCTCATTTTGTTTTTATTTTTAATATTGAAATATAACTATTTAGTGTTATTTGTTCTCCAAAACATCATTTTCTACTAACTTCTCTTTCTTTTTCTTAGGCTCTCTACGAATAAGAGTTACATCAAATAAAAAAATCAATAAAAGTGGTATACAATACCCCATGATTACCGATCTGGATTGATCCTTTTTATATAGGGCTATTTCACCTAAAGGCAACTCCTCAAGACGTGCGCTTAAGTCAAACTCATCAGGCAAATCATTATGACTCCATTTATTATATATGATGCCATCTTTAATTAACAATAATCCCGGATTAGAACGTATCATTGTTTTCAACACAATGTCATCTCCAAAAGTAAAAGGATACTCAGCACCCGTTTTATCACACCAGACTTCAATATCATCTTCAACAGATGTAGTCAACGCATAAAAATGATAACCCTCTTCAATACTATAATCGTAAATTTCGTTAATTAAGTCAATATTACTATCATCAGCTATATCCAAACGATAAGAAACCAAAAGAAAAGTATAAATTGAGTCGGATATTATTTCCTCCGTTATATCTAATCTGGTTTCTGCATCCATAATGGAGAAATCTGCCATAGGAGGTTCATACCCTTTTTTTGTCTGTTTAAGTTTTCTCCCAACATAGGTCCATGTGCTATCAGGATAGTTATCCAAAGAAAATGTTCTTTTTTCGCCATCTTTTTCTAAAATAAAAACCGTTTCATACTCACTTGTCTCTACATTTTCAGGAATAGCACGTCCTTTATGAAAATCTGCGCCAATATGATAGGGGCGAAAATCAATAATAGGCAAATAATAGTAACAGTACATGGCTACGCAAAAAATATAGCAAACAGTATATAGTGACACCATCCATTCGGTTTTTAAAGTATAAAAACGAAACATCACTCTACGGTATCGAAATGTAAAGAAAGAGGCAATTAACAACACTACATTTTTCCCGAATGTAGCCCAGTTTGACAGAACCAAAGCATCACCAAAACAGCCACAATCAGAAACCGGATCAAAAATAGCCAAATATAGCGTCAATGGGGTCATGAATAACATCAAGAAAAAAGCACCATAAGTGGAAATTTTCCTCCTTATGCCCAAAAAAAGTAAAGCCCCAATGGTAAATTCAGCGCAAGAGAGTAGAATGGAACCAACTAATGGAAAAAATGAAGGCACCCAATCAATCAGATGAAAAGCAGTTAGGTAATCCTCAATTTTATATTGAGTTCCCATAGGATCAACTGCTTTCACAAACCCTGAAAAGATAAAAGCTGCCGCTAATATAAATCGGCAACCATTAACCCCGGTAACTTTTATTCTATGTATATATTTATTCTCCAAACTCTAGTTTAATCAATCCAAAAACAGCATAATTTATCATATCTTGGTAGTTTGCATCAATACCTTCGGAAACTAAAGTTTTACCTGCTAAAGACTCGATCTGTTTAGTCCTGTAAATCTTCATTAAAATCAAATCCGTATAAGATGAAATTCTCATACTTCGCCAAGCCTCATCATAATCATGATTTTTAGCTATCATTAATTCTAAAGCCTCATTGGCATACTTATCGTATAATTCAAGTGCCTTTTCATTGGTTATATCCGCAGACTCAGCATAACCTAATTCTAATTGTATCAATCCAATTATGCCATAATTAACGATAGCTATAAACTCTGAACGGACACCTTCATCAACTAATGAAACTCCTTTAGTTTCTATGCTTCTAATTCTGTTCGCTTTAATTAGAAGTTGATCGGTTACCGAAACCGGACGCAGTATTCTCCATGCTGGCCCATAGTCGTGAAGTTTTTTCTCAAAAAGATTGCGACACATAGTCACTATCTTCTTAAATTGCTCATTAGTTACCTCCATCATAATTATATCCATATCAAATTCAAAGTTAAGAATAAATAAAGTAAAAAAGAAAAGAGGGTACTCTAAATAGTATAGGCACCCTCTTTTTATAAGTTTTTAGGATATTTCTCTAACTAAGAACAACGCAAAACTTGTCCCGGTCTTAGAATAGAATTCCTTGATATGTTATTCCATTTACAGAGTTGAGAAATGGTAACTCCTTGACGTGCTGCAATTCGTCCCAACGTATCTCCTCTTTTGACTTTGTAGTACGAAGCGGCACTAGATGCAACCGCATTTCTGTTAGCAGCACCTCTACCTTTAAAGGTATAACTATCTGCCACTATATCCTGATTCGGAAAATCAAATAAAAGTTCCGGATTAATTGCTATTCCTAAGAAACGAGTTTCAAAATGAAGATGTGAGCCTGTAGAACGTCCGGTATTTCCACCTAACCCAATAGGTTCACCTGCTACCACACGTTGGTTTTCTTTTACCAATTGTTTAGACAAGTGACCATAAATGGTTTCTAAACCATTATCGTGACGTATCACAACATATTTTCCATAACCCCTACGTTCGTACTTAACAATACGTATCTTTCCGTCAAAAGCAGCAACAATAGTATCCCCTGTATACACTTTAATATCTAGTCCATTATGCATTCTACGCCATCTGGGACCAAAACGGGAGGTAATACGAGTATGTGGAGTAGGCATACAAAATCCGGTTAAATCAATGGTATATTCCTCAGGAATAACCACATCATTACCATAACGATGCACATATTGATTGCTCCAGGTGGGATATAAACTTAAAGCCGGAAATTCCGATTGCTCCAACTTGATTTGTTTTTGTAAGTTTAAGGAATCTACACAACTCAATTTTTTATCAATTGGGGCTTGTCGTGCTAATAGGTCTTGAGCTAAAACTTTTTTAGTACCTAAGGTTAATACAAGTGCAATAATTAAAAACTTGAAACAATTTGAACTCATTGGACTAATCATTTATATTCATCATTAGCATATAAGTAATCAAAAGTTACTTGCTTATAATCAAATATCTCTCCCGGATTAAAAAATCTTTCTATTTCATTTTTTGCCGCTTCCGGTGAATCAGCAGCATGAATGATATTTTCTTGAAAACTCATACTATAATCTCCTCGAATAGTTCCTGGAGCAGCTAAACGTCCATTAGTCACGCCAACAAGAGTTCTTACTGTTTGAATAGCATCTACTCCCTCTAAACAACAAACGATGACTGGAGCAGTCATCATTGAATCTTTTACTCGTTGAAAGAAAGGTTTATCACTCAAATGAGCATAATGCGTTGAAAGAATATCGTCATTCAACTGAATCATTTTAATTCCGGCCATACGCAACCCTTTTCGTTCAAAACGATGAATGATTTCACCTATTAACCCTCTTTGTACAGTACAAGGTTTTAAGATAATTAGTGTTTTTTCAATCACAATTATGGAGTTCTGTTTATGTGTTTTCAATTTTAAATACTTTCAAAGGTAGTCTTTTTAAGGTAAAAACCGAAGAAATCCTTACTTTTTTCTCCAATTACTGACTAATACCTCAGATCAAAAATTAGATGCAATAATATATTAATCAGTCAATTACAAACTAAATATGTTTTACAACACATCAGAGTAAAGACTCTCAAACTAAGTCACTGAATAGAAGAAGAATATAAAAAACACGTGTAGATTAAAATGTCAATGCACTAAGATTCATCAACTCCTCTTTTATTTTATTAAAAAAAAGAAGTTAATCTAACTCCTTGCTTTTAGAATAATCTTCATTTCTTAGCTAATAACTCCCCAGTTCTTGTTTTTCTTATATAAACGATCTAATTCAAGCCAAAGGACTTTATTCTCCCTCTTTTTATATTCAGGATCATCTTGAATGACTCGCTCTGCAATATCACGTACATATTTCAATAATTGACTATCCCGTGTAATATTGGCTACTTTCAGATTAAAAGGAATACCACTTTGTTGTGTACCCTCAAGATCTCCCGGGCCACGGAGTCTTAAATCAGCCTCAGCAATTTCAAACCCATCATTCGTCTGAACCATGATTTCTAACCTTTTTCGTGTATCTTCTGATAACTTATAACTAGAAACTAAGATGCAATAGGATTGATTACCTCCTCTACCCACCCTTCCCCGGAGTTGATGAAGTTGAGATAACCCAAAACGTTCAGCATTTTCAATGACCATAACTGTGGCATTAGGCACATTAACCCCGACCTCAATAACTGTTGTTGCCACCATAATTTGAGTTTCACCGCGTACAAAAAGTTGCATCTGTTCCTCTTTTTCTTGCGACTTCATTTTTCCATGAACCTTACTAATTTTATAATGAGGAAACTCTTCCTGGATTTGCAAATAACCTTCTTCCAAATTTTTTAAATCGATTTTCTCACTCTCCTCTATCAAAGGATAAACAATATAGATTTGACGCCCTTCTTTAATTTGTTGGTGAATAAAGTGATATAAAGATTTCCGATGCGAATCAAAACGATGTTCCGTTATTATCGGTTTTCTTCCCGGAGGTAACTCATCTATAATCGAAACCTCCAGATCACCGTAAAGAGTCATTGCCAAAGTTCTTGGAATCGGCGTAGCAGTCATCACTAAAACATGAGGGGGATTTTTACTTTTACTCCACAATTTTGCACGTTGTGCCACACCAAAACGATGCTGTTCATCAATAACAGCAAAACCCAATGAAGCAAACTGTACAGCATCTTCTATAAGAGCATGGGTACCCACTAAAATCTGTATCGTTCCATCCAATAGTCCTTCCTGTATTTCACGTCTTTTTTTTGCAGGAACAGAACCGGTGAGTAATTCAACATGAACTTCCAATCCAAAAATAAACTCCTGAATGGTCTCATAATGCTGTTGGGCTAATATCTCCGTTGGAGCCATCATACAAGCCTGATACCCATTATCTAAAGCAATCAACATACTCATTAAAGCAACCAGCGTTTTTCCACTCCCCACATCGCCTTGTAATAATCGGTTCATTTGAATTCCGCTACCCAGATCTCGACGAATTTCTTTTATAACTCGCTTTTGTGCATCGGTCAACTCAAAAGGTAAATTCTTATAAAAAAACTCATTAAAGATAGTTCCCACCTGTGAAAACACATAACCTCTATATCGTTTTTTCCGCTCATTAGCGTAACGCAAAATATTCAACTGAACATAAAAAAGCTCTTCAAACTTCAACCGATATTCTGCTTCTTGCAATAGAACCGGACTTTTAGGGAAATGCATATTGGTTATTGCTTCAGTCAAAGACATAAGACGCTCTTTTTTCAGGATGTATTCCGGCAAAGTTTCATCCAAAGGAGATTGAAGCGTCGCCAATACTTGCCCCATCATTCGCTCTAGAGTTCGCGAGGTCAACCCACCCTTTTTCATCTTTTCAGTCGTATTGTAATAGGGCCTTAACCCTAAACCGGAAAGAACTTCTTTTGTAACCTCTTCTATGTCGGGATGTGCAAGATTCAATCTCTGATTAAAAACCGTAGGACGACCAAAAACAATATATTCTCTATTTAACTTATAAGTCTTCTCAACGTATTTAATCCCTTTAAACCAAACCAGATCAACAACGCCTGTACCATCACTGAAATGGGCTACCAGACGCTTTCTATACCCTTCCCCCACCTTATTCATTGAGAGAATCTTTCCTTTTAACTGAATATATGGCATGGAACCATGTAACTCACGAATTCGATAGACTCTACTTCGATCAATATGTTTATAAGGAAAGTAAAGAAGTAAATCATACAAAGAATAAATTCCGATTTCTTTATTAAAAAGAGCGGCTCTACGTGGACCTACTCCCGTAAGATATTTAATGTCTTGTGTTCTAAAATCAAACATTACAGAAGTACTTCTGCTATTTTTAGATGGAAAGGGGTTGTTAGTTTTATATTCTCCTCATTTCCCCTTACTGTATGTATTTTTCCGCCATAAGCCTCAACAACTGAAGCATCATCGGTAAATAAAGAGGAATAAGGTTGTTCATAGGCACTCTTAATGGTTTTCACCTTAAAAACCTGAGGTGTTTGTACAATCACATACTTAGACCGATCTACCATGATTGTTTTCTCCTCTTCTTCCACCTTTCTAAGAGATTCCTGAATATCAATGACCGGTATCACAGCATCATATTTCTCTGCCGTAAGATAGCATAACTTCAAAACAGCAGTGGAAACAAAAGGGCGAACCCCATCGTGTATGGCCACAATGCCATCGCCCTTAATTTTCTTCAACCCATTACTAACCGAATGAAAACGCGACTCACCTCCATCAGCAACACTATGAGGAATTAGAAAAGAATATTCCTCACACAATTTTCGCCAATAGATTTGCTGCTCTTTAGGCAAAACTAAAATCAATTCAACCGTTGCATCAAAAGCATAAAAAACCTCTAATGTACGCATTAGTATAGGTTTACCTTTCAATTGCAAGAACTGTTTGGGTAAAGAACTTTTCATTCGTGTACCCTTTCCACCTGCAACAATAACAGCATATCGTTTCATAACAGACATTAAGCCTTAAAACACATCTCGTCGGCTATTCTCTGAGCTTTTTCTTTACCTGCTAAAGTTTCAACAATTTTTAGAGCAAAGGGCAAAGAAGCTCCCGGCCCTTTCCCTGTAATGATATGACCCTCTTGTTCTACTAACTTAGCTGTATAATCAGCTCCTTTTAGATGGTTTTCAAATCCGGGATAGCAAGTAGCTTTACGCCCCTCTAAAATACCCAATTTACCTAAAGCCATAGGAGCTGCACAGATAGCAGCAATAGGTCGTTTTTCAGCATTGAAATTCAACAATAAATCTTGCAACCCTTTATGATTAGATAAAGTTTCAGCTCCCGGCATACCTCCCGGAAGGATTAACTGTTCTGCGTTTGAAAAATCACAAGATTCAAATAATTCATCACATTGAACTACCACATTATGAGCACCTGTTACCGTTTTATCTCCTGTTACCGATGTCATAATAACCTCAAAATCTGCTCTACGAAGCACATCAACAGAAGTTAGTGCTTCAATTTCCTCAAATCCATCTGCAAAAAAAACATATATAACACTCATAATAAAACTATTTTAAATTAAACTTATAGGTAATGGTACCCGTTTGATTATTAATGCCTCCAACAGCATTAAAACGAGCTTTTTTAGCAGCATCTTCAGCTGCTTTTCTCAACGAAGGATTCACGGTATTGGTTTTAGGGTTAAGACTCGTTCCAATAACCTGTCCCTCCGGATTCACTAAAATATTAATCACTACTATTCCTTCATCTTGAACATTATAAACAGGGCGAGGTAATCCTGCAGGTCCAATAGATCGACCGCTTAAATCAAAATCACCATACCCTCCTATTCCCTGTTTTTTTCCGGCATCCGCATTTCCTGTCACAGAACCTTCCACGCCCTCTCCTTCCGTTTCTCCTTTACTTCCCATTGAAGCTCCTTTGCCAAAAGCGCCCGACACACGCTGAGCTGCAGCCTCCGCTGCCCTTCTACGCTCCTGCTCGGCTTTTTCTTCTGCAATACGTTTAGCCTCGGCCTCTTTTTCAGCTTCCGTAGGTTCCGGTTTTGCCTCAATCTCTTTGGGTGCTTCGCTATGTG
Source organism: uncultured Bacteroides sp. (assembly GCA_964522975.1). GTDB lineage: Bacteria > Bacteroidota > Bacteroidia > Bacteroidales > Bacteroidaceae > Bacteroides_E. Next base: position 26,935 of record CAZFXK010000014.1, read on the forward strand.
TCTGCATTGCCACTGATTCTTCTTCCGTTTGAGTTATTAAGTGCTGCTCTTCCATATCAACAGTTTCAGATGCATCCAAGTCCTGAGCTTCTGCATCATCTGCATTTAAAGATTCCGGATCGAATGTACCTTGAGCAAAATCTACATAACCTAATAAAACAGGCACTCCACTCTCTTCCTGAGGTTCAGGCACAGCAATGCCTATCCATAATAAAAGGGCAATAAACGCAATGTGGACTACAGCAGCCCCTATCATACCAATATATTTTCCCTTTTTTTTATTCGACATTTATTTTTTATCTGAGGGTGGACGAGTTGCCAATACCATCTTAAACTTGTTTTCATTGGCAATATTCAACACACGTACAATTTCACGATAAGGAACGGATTCATCAGCATATAAAGCAACATACATCTCCGGTTCGCGATTCGCACATTCTTGTAAAAAAGGAGCTAATTCATCCAAAGCTACCGGTTGTTCCTTATCATTACCAAAACCTGCATAATAATTTAATTCTTTATCAATAATTACCCGAGTCAATGGTTTTGCAGACGTTTGTTGTTTACCTTGCGGCAAAAGAACTTTGATGGCATTGGGGGAAACTACAGTAGAAGTTATCATAAAGAAAATCAACAACAAGAATATGATGTCTGTCATCGACGCCATGCTAAATTCCGGTTTAACTCTCGATCTACGCTTTAACATAAGTAAAAGGTAATAAAATTAATAGATAAATAGAGTTTCTCTCTATTTCTTTACAGGCTCATTCAGTAAATCCATAAACATCATGGTTTTACTCTCCATTTTATTCACTATGCCATCCACTAAAGTAACCAAGTAATTATAAGCAAACATGGCTATAATTCCAACAATCAAACCACCCACAGTAGTTACCATAGCTTCATAAATTCCTCCGGAGAGTAGGGTTATATCTACATTATTCCCCGCATTAGCCATTTCATAAAAAGCCCTTACCATTCCTGTAACTGTTCCTAAAAAACCAATCATGGGCGCCCCACCTGCAATTGTAGCCATGAAATTCAGGCCTCTTTCCAGCTTGGCTACCTCCATGTTTCCCACATTTTCTATGGCCGCCTGAATGTCATTCACCGGACGTCCTAATCTACTGATTCCTTTTTCAATCATGCGAGAAGACGGAGTATTCGTTGCTCTGCAATATTGAATGGCCGATTTTATTTCCCCCTCTAAAATATAATCTTTAATTTTATCCATAAACTGTGGATCTTCTTTTCCGGCTTTTCTAATGACATAAATCCGTTCAAAAAGCAGATAAAAAGCAATTAAAGATAAAATTAAAAGGATAATCATTATCCAACCTCCCTTGACGGCTAAATCGAAAAGATTTATAGATTCAGAGGCATTCACTTCTGTTAAAACCGGATTCTCCATTAAAAGAGAATCAACTCCTTCAGCTACACTTTGAGCCATTAATAGTATTCCACCCATTATTTACGTAAACAGTTTTTATACTCTTGAATTGTTTTTTCTAATCCCATATAGAGTGCATCACTGATTAATGCATGTCCTATTGAAACCTCATCAATCCAAGGAATTGTTTTATATAAGTAATTTAAATTCTCCAAACTCAAATCATGTCCTGCATTGAGCCCCAGCCCACAAGATTTTGCAACCTTAGCACATTCAACATACGGAGCTATGGCCTTCTCTCTATCTTTGGCGTACCCTTTAGCATAAGGTTCAGTATATAACTCCACCCGATCTGCCCCTGCCTTTGCAGCATATTCAACCATTTCCGGATAAGGATCGACAAAGACCGAAGTACGTATTCCGGCCTCACTAAATCGATTCAGAACAGGTTTTAAGAAATCCAAATGAGCTTTGGTATCCCAACCTTCATTTGATGTTAACTGGTCAGGATCATCCGGAACTAATGTTACTTGGTGAGGTTTTACCTGTAAAACCATCTCAATAAAATCGTCTGACGGATAACCTTCTATGTTGAACTCTGTTCTCAGAACAGGACGTAAATCATAAACATCTTTTCTCTTAATATGCCGTTCATCGGGTCTTGGGTGAATGGTAATACCTTCAGCTCCAAACTTTTCACAATCCAGAGCCACCTCAACTACATTGGGTGTGTTTTCTCCACGAGAATTCCTCAAAGTAGCTACTTTATTGATATTTACACTTAATTTAGTCATACTATTTATTTCGATTCCCCACAAAAATACAAATATTAGTTATACAATTAAGAGGAAAGGTAAGAAAAAAATCCCATTTTTGCATTACAGTTGTTTACTAAAACAGGATCTATGAAATTTGCAATAATTGGTAACATTCATCAACCCAAGAAATCCGGACACATTGATAAATTGTTTAGGCTACTTCTTAAACACAATGCAGAAATCCTTGTATGTAAAAGATTTTATCAATTCTTATGCCGAGAAAACAGGAACTGGGATTTTGAGGTTTCTCTTTTTGAAAACGATCAATTCAATGCGGATATGGTCATTAGCGTAGGAGGAGACGGCACCTTTCTACAAGCAGCAAGTCGTGTAGGCAACAAAAATATTCCCATTTTAGGTATTAATACCGGTAGACTTGGTTTCTTAGCTGATACTACTCCCAATGACATGGAACTCATACTGGAAGAAATCCATAATAATGAATACACAATAGAGGAACGTAGCGTCCTTCAGCTCAAAGGGCACGGACACCAGCCTATTGAGTCGTACGCATTAAATGATATTGCCATTCTAAAAAGAGACACTTCTTCTATGATTAGTATTCATACAACCATAGACAACCATTTGCTTACAACCTATCAGGCAGATGGTTTAATCATAGCCACACCTACCGGATCAACCGCTTACTCTCTTAGTGTAGGTGGCCCCATTCTTGTACCTCAGGCAAAAGATATCATATTAACTCCTGTGGCTCCTCATAGTTTGAATGTTCGTCCTATTGTAATTGGTGACTCCTCTTCCATCACATTGGATGTGGAAAGCAGAAATCATAATTTCTTGGTTGCCATTGATGGCAGAAGTAAACCCTTAGATGAAAATACCCGCCTGCATATTCGTAAAGCCGATTATACCATTAAAGTTGTACAACGGAAAGATCATATCTTTTTTAACACGCTACAAAACAAATTAATGTGGGGCATCGACAAAAGAGAAAGAAGATTTAATGCTTAGTCTATAGATATAACCGAATCTACTTTCATTCAAAAAAGCCCTTTTCATACAGCTTTTCTCCCTTTTCCGGATTCCCAATCCTACTCTATTCCATTACTTTTATTTTGCAAAATCAAAAGCGCTGAAAACTCGAATTCTTAGGGATAGTTTTTTCCCCTCTTCATTCAAATTTCTTACCTTTGTGTTACTAACCAACACCTGTAAAGTTATGAAGTACAAATTATTAGTTCTCGATGTAGACGGAACACTCCTTAATGAAGCAAAGGATGTTACGAGTCGCACATTAGCAACTTTGCGCAAGGTGCAACAAACAGGAGTACGGATAGTACTGGCTTCAGGCAGACCAACACACGGGTTAAAACCTCTAGTAAAAGCGCTTGAGCTGGATATTTATGGCGGGTTTGTACTGTCTTATAATGGTTGTCAAATTATCAATGCAAAAGACGGAGAAGTACTTTTTGAACGACGTATTAATCCGGAAATGATTCCCTATTTAGAGCGGAAAGCCATAAGAAACGACTTCGCTATTTTCACTTATAAAGGGGACACAATAATCACCAATGATTCGGCCAATATACACATTCAAGATGAAGCGAATCTTAATAATATGAAAATTGTAGAGAAAAAGGATTTCTCCTCTGCAATAGATTTCTCCCCATATAAGTGTATGTTAGTCAGTGATGACGAACAAGAGCTGATAGGATTAGAAGAACATTGGAAAAAGAGACTGGATGGTACATTAGATACTTTTCGATCGGAGACCTATTTCTTAGAGGTTGTGCCTCCCGGAATTGATAAAGCTAATACACTAGGGTTCTTAATTGAGATGCTGGGTATCGAGTCCGATGAAATCATTGCAATTGGAGATGGCGTTTGCGATGTAACCATGATTCAACTTGCGGGCTTGGGAATTGCAATGAGCAATGCTCAAGAATCGGTTAAACGATGTGCCGATATGGTAACGGCTTCTAATGAGAATGAGGGTGTGGCTGTTGCAATAGAGAAAACCATCTTGGCAGAGTTCCATCCGGAAAACATTCCATTAGATGAGTTAAATTCTCGTGCTCAGTATGCACTAATGGGAAATCTCGGCATACAATATACTTATGCTTCACGGGATAGAGTAGAAGCTACAATGCCAGTAGACTATCGTACCCGTCAACCTTTTGGGATTTTACACGGTGGTGCAACACTTGCATTGGCTGAAACAGTAGCAGGACTAGGTTCTATGCTGCTTTGTAAACCCGATGAAATTGTTGTAGGAATGCAAGTGAGCGGAAATCATATCTCTTCAGCACACGAAGGGGATACTGTACGTGCTGTGGGAACAGTGGTTCATAAAGGCCGCTCATCCCATATTTGGAACATTGACGTTTTTACCTCCACCAATAAGCTGGTATCCTCCATACGAGTTGTCAACAGTGTAATGAAAAAGCAATAATGAAAGGATACGATACAATCTAAAAAAGAAGAGCTCAAAAAAAGACTCAACCACCCTGACAAGACCTATAACCAGACTATAAAAGACCGTTTATATGTTATAAAAACAGTTTAAGAGATGAATTCATTTGTTTTGAGTTCTAGAGGTCGGAAAATAGAGAATTAGAATAAAAAAGCACCTCCCGGACACACACAGATTACAAAATTTCAATTTTATCTGCAAAATGCCTACTTAGCATTCCTTCTAAAAGTTGGAAAGCTCTTGATTCTGCAAACTCATGACCATCTGATTGCAAAATAAATTTTACAATACCTTTAGTATCTTCTCATACTCAAAATATATGTGGTCTATATTATTGTGTCCCTATAGGATAGAAGAATATCATCTTCTTCATCATATTCCCATAAGCAAATATCCTTGCAGTCTATTTTATCAATTATATCGTCAATTAATGCATCAGGGTCTTTGGTTGAAACTTTTAAAATTTTCATGTTTATGCAAGGTTTTATATTACTCCTATTTTATCAATTTCTTTCATCAGGCGGTCGGTCTCCACAAGTGCATGAATGATATTTTGATAATGTGACAAATCGTCAAAAGAGAGAGTGCGACCTATACGGTCTTTGAGCCATTTTTGAGCAGGTTGATAGCCGCCGATATAGAACTCCCAAGCTATTAGCGGAACATTCTCAAAGTATTGCTCATCATTAATCCAAACACGACCTAAGTTGTTTTCTTTATCCGTTATTTCATAGTCAGATTGACGCATACGACGAGTTATCTCGTTTGTACCGTCATTAGGGTAGCTTACCCCTGACGATCCTTTTTTATCCATCAGGTGTAATTCTCTGATTTCTCTACCTAGCTCTATAAGCTGATAAAACGTCTCTCTATTCTTTGGATACGGAACACGTGGAAAGTCCGTCTTTAGAAACTCTTTGTAAGTCTCACGATACTCTGGTGAATGGAGGACAGCATAAATATAATCTAGTAAATCCAAAGGTGTAAAAGTTCCCTCATAGCCAGCAGCTAAATCGACTACTATTCCCTCTTCTGGAATAAAAGCGAGTTTCAAATCTTTCTCTATTTGTTCTACTATCTCCATATTTAGATTAGGCTTTCGCTCTCCATCAGAAAAAGCATCGGGTTTAT
>CAZFXK010000015.1:0-27999 GCA_964522975.1 uncultured Bacteroides sp.
CTCTGCTTGTAAGGCAGATGCTCTGAACCAGCTGAGCTAAACACCCCTTGTTTTTTATTTGCTGATGCAAAGGTAAATTAATTTTTTATATCTTCAAATATTTATGCTTCTTTTTAATTAATATATCTTCAAATATTTATTTTTATGTGCTTTTCAGTTGTGAGCTTTACTGATTTCCGATAAAATAAAGGACCCTGACCTAACCCTCTTAGGTCTGGGTCCTTTGCCTGTTGGGTCTGGGTCTTATGCTATTTGTGTCCCAGACCGATAATTCTTTAGATTCTAAAATATAAGATTTTTCTCTCAATGATAGATGTGTCTTCTATTGAATTAATTTTAAACTTGTTTATATATAAGTTCTAAAAATCAACATATGTATTGTTCTTTTCATCATTACTATTGTTTATTAAATAGTTTTTATTCGCATTTTAGTAGAGTGAAAACATTTTATTTAAATAAAGGTAATAACTGAAATTTCCCTTATAATGTGTTGTCTAACATGTTCTTTTTTGGAAATATTTAAATATAATTGTTTTACTTAGGTACGTTAAATTTATAGTTGTCGAAAATACACTAATAAAAACCTTTTGATATAATAATCTTATAAAATTAAGACTATGAAAAGAAAAATTTTTTCAAGAAGCAAATTGTTGTGCTTAATTTCTTTAATCGCATTGTTAGCCTGTTATAGTGCCCGTGCTTATTCTAATCAATTAAGTCATTATAATACGGATGATTTTGATCAGTCATTTTATGATGTGCGAGGTACTGTAAAGGATTATAGAGGAGACCCATTACCTGGTGTTAGTATTGTTGTTAAAGGCACTAATACAGGAGTAATAACAGATTTAAATGGAGAATTTATTATAAGTGTATCAAGCAAGGAAGCTATTTTAATTTTTTCTTATATAGGATTTTTAACTCAAGAAATATCTGTGAAAAATCAAAAAAAAATTGAAGTGATTCTATCTGAAGAAATACAAGCTTTTGATGAAATAGTTGTAATTGGTTATGGTACACAGCGAAAGGGAGATGTAACTAGTTCTGTAGCATCAGTAAGGCCTGAGGATTTTGTGAAAGGAGCAGTTAAAGACATTGGACAACTTATTCAAGGCAAAGTAGCAGGTTTGAGTATAACTAATCCTAGCGGAGATCCTACAGCAGGTACAGAGATTAGATTACGTGGAACTAATACTATAGGTGGAGCGAATCAAGACCCTTTAATTTTAGTTGATGGTATACCAGGAAGTCTTAGTACAGTTGCTCCTGAAGATGTTGAAAGCGTTGATATTCTGAAAGATGGTTCTGCTGCAGCAATTTATGGAACTCGTGGAACTAATGGAGTTATTTTAATAACAACCAAAAAAGCAAAAGGAACAACAATTAATGCCGTTGAATATAATGGATATATTAGTACTTCACATATCTCAAGGGAACCGGATATGTTGAATGCAAATGAATTCCGTGAAATGTATCCTGATCAAGATTTTGGATCAAACACTAATTGGTTGGATGAAATAACAAGAACGCCATTCACCCATGTACATAATCTATCTTTTCAGGGAGGTAATTCTACGACGAATTATATAGCAAATATAAATTATAGCTCACGTCAAGGAATTATGCTAAAATCTAATAGAGAAGGTTTTCAAGGGCGTACTGAAATAACTCATCGAATGTTTAATGATAAATTACAAGTTCGCATAGGTATTTTAGGTAAGAAAATCCAGAATGCTTCTACAGGAAGTGGTGGAAGTTTTAATGGATATACCTATCGCCAAGCAACACTTCGAAATCCAACAGAGCCTATAAAAGACGAAGATGGTAGTTGGTATGAAAGAATAAATAAGTTTGAATACGAAAATCCTGTTGCTCGTCTTGAAGAATGTTATGGAAATGTTAAAAACACAGAGATGCAGTTTAATGGAAATATAATATATACTCCAACTGAAGAACTAACGTTTACTGGAATTATGTCCTATAATAGAAGAAATAGAAATCATGGTTATTCTGAAACAAAGAATCATATATCTGCTTTAAGAGATGGTCGTGATGGTTGGTCATCTGTAGGAGCAAATACTAGAATGGAAAAGCTAGCTGAAATTACTGCTCAATATAGTAAGAACTATAATAGTGGACATAAATTTAGTGTGCTTGGAGGATATAGCTATAACGAAACCGATTTTGAAGATATGTATTTTGAAAATTATGGATTCCAAGATGATTATTTTGGAGGATGGCATAATATAGGAATAGGTTCAGCATTGAAAGAAGGAAAAGCGAGTGGAAGTTCTTCTAAATCAACAACAAATCTTATTGGATTCTTTGGACGTGGAACATATTCTTTTAAAGAGAGATATCTTTTTATGGCTAGTTTAAGGTACGAAGGAGCTAGTCAATTGTGGGGTACAGATAACAAATGGGGAGCTTTTCCCTCAGTATCACTAGGCTGGAGAATTACAGAGGAATCTTTCATGAAAAATCAAACCTTATTTGATGATATAAAGTTACGTGTTGGTTATGGAGTCACAGGTTCCCAAATAAGAGACCCCTTTTTGGGAATAGCAATGTTGAATTATGGTAGTTATGCCTATGTTGATGGGAAATGGGTTCAAACCATTGTTCCTTCTTCAAATGCTAATCCTGATTTAAGATGGGAGGAAAAAAAAGAAACAAACATTGGTTTGGATTTTGTGGCTTTACGAGGACGTTTATCTGGGTCTATTGATTACTATATACGTAATGTTGACGGTTTACTTTATGAATATAATGTGCCTGTTCCTCCTAATTTATATCCAAAAACATGGGCTAATGGAGGAGAAATGCGTAATTCAGGAATGGAAATTTTGCTGTCAGGAATTCCTTTTATGAATAAGGATTTTGAATGGAATACTTCTGTTACATTTTCAACCAATTCCAATAAATTAAAAAGTTTAGATGGCAGTGTTTTTAAATCAGATTTGGATTATTTTAATGCAGGTATTGATCAAGTTGAGTATTCGGGGCAAGTCACCTATTCTCATAGAGTAGAAGTAGGAAAGAATATTGGAAACTTCCATGGATTTAAGGTTGTAGATGTGGATGATGAAGGAAAGTGGATATATCTTGATAGGAACGGTGAACGAGTGAATTATGATGATTTCACTCATGCTGCAGACGATAAACAAGTTATAGGGAATGGTATTCCTAAATGTTATGCGGGCTGGAATAATAATTTTAGGTATAAAAACTTTGATTTAAGTATAACTATGCGTGGTGCATTTGGCTTCCAGATACTTAATGGAGCAAGAATGAATTACGAAAATACAAAAAATAGTCGTGTGGAGAACCGCTTAAAGTCAGTTACGCATAAAGTATTTGGAAAAGTTCCCCTGAGTAAAGAAGTTGAACCAGAATATAATAGTTATTATATCGAGGATGGTGATTATTGGAAAATTGATAATATAACACTTGGCTATACTTTTGGAAAAGTGGGGAAATATATTAAATCGATTAGGTTGTATGGTTCTGTTTTAAATGCATTAACTCTAACAGGTTATGATGGAGTTGATCCTGAAGTTAGTACTGCTGGTCTTACTCCAGGATATGACAGACGTGATAGTTATCCATCAATTCGATCATTTACTTTTGGTGTGGGTGTTAAATTTTAATAGTAAAATAATGAAGAATATGAAAGCAAATACATTGTATGATATCATTATAATATCAGCATTATTGATAGGCTGTGTTTCTTGTACAGATCTTAAAAATGACTAAGGTTATATCTGATAGATTTAATCCCCAGACAGAAGCAGAAATTAGTTATTTAGTAAATGCGGCTTATGTTCCATGGAGAGAATCAATGCTTTTGTGGAATGGGATTGTTCGTGCGCAGGAACTTTGTGCAGATCAAGATGTTATCCCTGCCCGACAAGGAATAGGTTGGGTTGATGGGTTTATTTATAAACGTTGGCATCAGCATACTTGGACATCAGAGGATGATGGAATTGAACAAGGATGGAGACGGCCTTATAATGGAATTAATACTTGTAATCGTTTAATATGGCAGATTGAATCCGGAGTTATTATGACTACCGATGAAGTGAAAAAGAGTATGATTTCTGAATTAAAAGTTTTACGTGCTTCTTACTATTATCTTTTAATTGATTTATATGGTAATGTTCCTATTGTTACCGATTTTAAAGATGAAAGATTACCTAAACAATCAACTCGTAAAGAGGTTTTCGATTTTATAGTGAGAGAAATTTCAGAAAATATAATCAATCTTTCCGAAACCCCAAGGGGATATTACTATGGACGTATGAATAAATGGGTCGCTCATACATTATTAGCAAAAATGTATTTAAATGCAGAGGTATGGACCGGGGTTCCACAGTGGGAGGAATGTATTAATGAATGCGATGCAGTAATAAAATTTGCAAAGGAAACTGGCAGTTATATGCTAGAAGCTAATCAAAAAGATATATTTGTGACAGATAATGAGGACTCAAAAGAAATTATTTTTGCCCTTCCATTTGATGAAATTTACGTTACGGATTGGAATGCTTTTGATTTTCATATGTATACTTTAGCTCCTGAGAATCAAGTAACCTATAAGATCTCAGATAGGCCATGGGGTGGGGTCTGTGCCATTCCTCAATTTATAAATTCTTTTGATCCTGAAGATATTAGATTAAAAGAGAATTTTATAAGTGGGCCCCAATATACAACTCTAGGAGGAGATGAGCCTTTGATGCGTAGTGATGGAAAAGGACAATTAATTTATACAAATCAGGTTCCCTCTATAGATGAATCTGATCCCGCAGATGGTTATCGGTGGGGAAAGTTTGAATATGCTGTTGGTATCACTAACCGCTTAAGTAATGATTGGCCTCAATTCCGTTATGCGGATATTTTGATGATGAAAGCTGAATCTCTTATGCGTTTAGGTAAACCAGGAAGCGGAGATTTAGTATCTCAAGTGAGGGAAAGAGCTTTTAGGAATAATCCCAATAAAGCTATTGTTACTGATGCTCAATTAGTGTTGGGGAGTGTTTATGATTATGGACGTCGTGATACATACAAAAATACAGTAGAAGGGGGTGATGATATAAAATATGGCCGTTTTTTAGATGAGCTTGGATGGGAGTTTACACAAGAAGGTCGTCGTCGTCAAGATATGATAAGATTTAATGTCTTTAGTGAAAAATCTTGGTTTTCACATGATGCTACAAATAATAAAAAATTTGATTTATACCCAATACCTAATTCTGCCATGTTAACAAATTCAAATTTAAATCAGAATGAAGGTTATTAGTGAAATTTGTTTAATATAACCGCATTCAAGATATTTTAATATTAGAAAATTTGTGGATTTTAACAAGAGCCTATTCTATACTATAGAATGTGGCTTCTTGTTTTTTCTTTGTCTTGTTTTCATTTGAAAAAGACTATAATTATTGTATCTTTTATCATTTAAGTACACTTTCTTTAGTATCTAATATGGGCATGTCAATATGATGAAACGGTTAGTAGCAATAATAGTGATTTTTCTGACCCCCTTTATTATTCAAGTTAAAGCAGATAATTATGTCTATACCCCAATAAATGTTTCACATGGATTAAGTGATAATCAGATAAGATATATCTTGCAACTTCAGGATGAGCGAATGGTAATTACAACCAGTGGGAACCTAAACCTATATGATGGTGTCCGTTTTAGTTATATTCACCGACTGCTTCACCACATTTATCCTTTAGAGAAATATGATGGACATTATCGAATTTATTATGACAATGACTCTCTTCTTTGGATAAAAGATTCTCATAAATTGATGTGCGTGGATCTTCATCAAGAGAAATATCTTCAAGATTTAAATGCTTATTTTAGAAATAATGGAATATTAGAAAATGTAGAAGATTTATTTATGGATTCTGAGCAGCGAATATGGATATTGAACTCAATGGGATTGATACGATTAGATACATTGGAAGTGCTCAATATCTTAGGTAATAAAGGTAAACTACAAGATTTATCATCTTATGATAATGAATTGTATTTATTTTATGATACAGGAGAACTTGTATGTTATGATTTGAAAACCAAAGAGAAAATGTTTTGTAAAGCTGCATATCCTACAGAAGAACAGGCGTTTTTTCAAAATACTTCATTGGTTGTAAAAGGTAATTCGGGGATTTATCAATTGCGTAATGGTAGTAAGGGCGGTTTTTTCTTTTTTGATATAAAAAAACGAACTTGGCGAAAAATTCTTGAAGTAGATTATACTCTTAACACATTAACTCTTAGTTCGGATGAAACGGCTTACATAAGTTGTCCAAATGGTTTTTGGAAAATTAATTGTCTAAATGGTGTTAATCGATATTATCCTTTATTAAAAACAGTTGAAGGAGATATTATTGATACTGAAATTAGTACAGTATTCTGTGATAAACAAGGAGGATTATGGTTGGGTACAATCAATAGAGGATTATTGTATCATCATTCTTTAAGATATGAATTTTCTAAAATAGGACGTTCCTCTTTTCCTGTATTTTCTACAAGAGATATCGTAGTACAATCCTTTGCGGAAGATAAAGATGGAGATATATATCTTAAATGCAGTTCTAATACTTCTTTATATTATTTATATGATAAAGTAACTAACAGCTTAGTCTTAAAATCCGCCTCTATATTGCCAGAATCTATTTTAAATAAACTGAACGAGAAATATGTACTTCAGGCTGATTCTTATACCTCTCGAATTACTGATAGCCGTGGTTGGACTTGGATTGGATCAGAAGATGGATTGAATCTTATTAAACCAGAGGGAGAGAAAGTCGTTTTTTATACAGAGAATGGATTATCTAATAATTCTGTGCATGCCGTATATGAGGATCAAAATTACAATATCTGGGTAACTACTAGCTATGGTATTACAAAGATTCAGGTTGACTCCGTTAGTGAAGATATTTATTTCTTCAATTATAACCCTTATAATGGCACGTTAGAGGATGAATATGCTGATAATGCCGTATATGAAGCTATGGATGGTACTTTGTACTTTGGAGGTATTAATGGGTTTAATATATTAAAGTCTAATAGAAATAATTCTACAAAGACATCATTGAATCCATTGTTTACAAACCTTTTATTGCATGGGCAAAAAGTTGAGGTAGGCGATATTTATAATGGTCGTGTAATTTTATCTAAAACTCCACCATATACAGATGAAATAGAACTTTCATATGATCAGAATTTTCTAACATTTGAGTATTCAGCTCTTAATTATATTAACCCTTTACAAACTCGCTATCGATACCGCTTAGTCGGGATTGATTCAAAATGGAGAGAGTTACCTACGAGAGGAAGTAGTATGTATGGTACTTTAGAGGCATCATATACAAATTTACCTTATGGGAAATATCTTCTTCAAGTAATGGCTTCAAATGATAATCAATGGAATGGTGTAAGATCAGAGTTGACTATTGTAATTAATCCTCCTTGGTGGAAAACATCTATTGCTTACATAATCTATATTTTGTGCATGACTTTTATTTTAAGTCTATCTTTTTATCTATATAGGTATTTTTCTCAACTGAAAAGAGCCCGTCAGCGTAAGGAGGAAATGTTACTACTTCGTATTAGAAATTTGATTGAACAGTGTAATTTGCTTGAGGAGGAAAATAGAATTAATTCTTTAGAAATAGAATCCATAAAAGAAATTGAGGATGGTAATATTCAGGAATCCAAAGATTCTGCTTTTTTATCTAGAGCAATAAAATTAGTAGAAGAAAACTTAAATGTATCTACATACTCAGTTGAACAGCTGAGTAGGGATCTTTGTATGGATCGTACTGGACTTTATCGGAAATTAAAGGCAATACTAGATAAATCTCCTTCACTGTTTATCCGTAATATTCGTTTGCAAAGAGCTGCACAGTTGATTATGGAAGGAAAGTTAAGTATTACAGAAATAGCAGAAAGAGTAGGTTTCAGTAGTTCTAGCTATATGAGTAAGTGTTTTCAACAAATGTATGGTTGTCGTCCATCTGAATATGAGGAGAAAATGAAAGAATCAACATAATTGCCAATTGTTTCAACTATGCTATTGTTGTCCTTGTGTTTATATTCCTATTATTGTAAAGTAAACGAATTACTAAATTATATAAACAAATAATACGTATGAAAAACTATTTTTTTATTAGGAGAATCATTTTTTTAATGATTATGCTTCCTTTTATGATTATGAATGTGAATGCTCAAGGGTATGAGCAAATGGATCAAGGTATTAGTTGCACAACACAAGGCATGGATATTAATGTCCAATTTATTAGCCCCAATATTGTTCGTGTTTTAAAATCTCCAGAAGATACTCAATTCATGAAAGAAAGTCTTTCAGTTGTGAAGATCCCTGAAGAAACGAGTTTTATTTTAGAACAAGAGAAAGAAATTATTTCTGTTCAAAGCAGTAGTGTGAGAGTTGATTTTAATACAAAGACTGGACGTGTTTCTTTCTTTGATCTAAGTGGAAACATTTTATTTACTGAAAAAGATTATGGGGCACAATTCACTTCTTTTGATGATGCTGGAAATAAGACATTTAGTGTGCGTCAGGCTTTTTTATTGGATAAGGATGAGGCTATTTATGGTTTGGGACAGCAGCAAGTTAGTGAATTAAATCAGCGAAACCATAAACATTTCATGCGTCAGAGAGCTTTATATGCAAGTGTTCCTATTATTCAATCTACAAAAGGCTACGGAATGTTTTGGGATAATTATTCTCCTACAACTTACACAGATAATCCACAAGAAATGTCTTTCAATTCTGAGGTTGGTGAATGTATAGACTATTATTTTATGTATGGAGGGGATGCTGATGGTGTTATTGCCCAAATAAGAGATTTGACAGGGGAAGCCCCTATGTATCCTTTATGGACTTTTGGTTTTTGGCAATCTCGTGAACGATATAAATCTCAATGGGAAACAATGGAAACTGTAGATCAATATCGAAAATTGGGGATTCCTCTAGATGGAATCATTCAAGATTGGCAATATTGGGGGCCTAATACAAATTGGAATTCGATGAACTTTGACAATCCTGAATTTCCTGAACCTGAAAAGATGATTGATCACATTAAGAAGCAAAATGCAAAGATCATGATCTCTATTTGGGCATCATTTGGTCCTGATACGAAGCAATATAAAGAGTTAAAAGAGATGAATGCTTTATTAGATTTTGATACTTGGCCTCCAGATGCTGGAGTAAAGCCTTATGACCCTTATAACGTAAAAGCACGAGACTTATATTGGAATTATTTGAATAAAGGATTATTTAGTAAAGGTATTGATGCGTGGTGGACAGATTCTACTGAGCCGGATCATTTAAATGTGAAAGAAGAAGACTTTGATATTAAAACAGCTATGGGAACTTACCGAAGTGTCGTAAATGCATTTCCTTTATTGAGCAATAAAGGAGTTTATGAGCATCAAAGGAGTGTAACATCAGATAAGCGGGTCTATTTGTTAACTCGATGTGCTTTTGCTGGACAGCAGCGTTATGCGGCTAACACGTGGTCAGGGGATGTTCGGTCTACTTGGGAAGTATTCAAACAGCAAATTCCCACCGGATTGAATTTTTCTCTTACAGGTATTCCATATTGGAACACAGATATTGGTGGCTTTTTTACTTGGGATTACGATGAAGATGTAAAGAATAAAGCATATCATGAATTATATACTCGCTGGTTCCAATATGGTACGTTTCTTCCTATGCAGCGTTCACACGGTAGTGGTGTTAAAAAGGAAATATATAATTTAGGAAAAAAAGGAGATTGGGTTTATGACTCTGAAGAGAAGTATATTAATTTACGTTATGCATTGTTGCCTTATTTATATTCAACTGCATGGGATGTAACCCATAATGCAGGCTCATTCTTACGAGCTTTATTTATGGACTTTAATAAAGATGAGAAAGTTCATGATATCAATAACCAGTATATGTTTGGTAAAGCATTTCTTGTGACTCCAGTCACGAAGAATATGTATGTCTTTTCTGATAAAGACCGTTGGAAGGATCCTTATGAAGATTTTAGTGAAATAGGTATTCAAGAGGTTTATCTCCCTAACGGAGCAAAGTGGATTGATTTTTGGACTGGAGAAACTTTTGATGGAGGACAAACTGTAAAAAAAGAGGTCCCTATTGATATTATACCATTATATATTCGTGCCGGTTCTATAATTCCTTTTGGACCAAAAGTTCAATATTCAACTGAAAAAAAATGGGATAATCTTGAAATACGAATTTATACAGGATCTGATGGCGAATTTACATTATATGAAGATGAAAATGATAATTATAATTATGAGAAAGGAGCTTACTCTACTATAAAGTTTAACTGGGATGATTTGAACCGTACATTATATATCTCAGAACGTAGTGGAGAATTTAAAGGAATGTTGAAGTCTCGTAAGTTCAACATTGTTTTAGTTGATAAAAAAAATGGTATTGGATGTGAACAATCTTCTGAATTTTCAAAGATTGTTTCGTATAAAGGAAAAGTAAAATCTATAACATTTTAGCATATATACTTTTTAAAAAAAAGAGCTACAAAAGAATTTCTTTTGTAGCTCTTTTCTTAAAAGGTGAGATTTATTTATTTGGTACTGTCTTTCTCAGGACGTGGTAACAATACTTTTCTTGAAAGTTTGAATTTTCCTGTTCTTGAATCAATATCCATTAATTTAATCTGAATCTTATCTCCTTCGTGAATACCTGCATCTTCTACTTTATCTAGTCTTTTCCAATCAATTTCGGATATATGAAGTAATCCGTCTTTATTAGGTAAGAATTCAACAAAGGCACCATAAGGCATAATTGAACGTACAACTCCTTCATAAACTTCTCCAATTTCAGGAACAGCTACAATCGCACGAATCATTTTCATGGCCTCTTCAATGCTCGCCTTATTGATGGCGGTAACTTCAATATGTCCATGGTTATTAATCTCTTCAATAGTGATTATCGTATTCGTTTGTTCTTGAATGTTCTGTATGATTTTTCCTCCCGGGCCAATGACAGCTCCTATGAATTCTTTAGGTACGTCTAGAACTTCTATGCGAGGTGCATTATCTTTAAGATCTGCACGGGGTTCAGCTATTGTCTCATTGATTTTATTTAAGATATGTAAACGACCTTCTTTAGCTTGCTTAAGAGCATTCTCTAAGATTTCAAAAGACAAACCGTCTACTTTGATGTCCATTTGAGTAGCCGTAATACCCTCTGTAGTGCCTGTAACCTTAAAGTCCATATCCCCTAAATGGTCTTCATCTCCTAGAATGTCAGAAAGAATGGCATATTTATCTTCTCCGGGGTTTTTTATGAGCCCCATGGCAATACCTGAAACAGGTCTTTTAATTTGAATTCCTGCATCCATTAAAGCCAAGGTTCCTGCACAAACGGTAGCCATTGAAGAAGAACCATTCGATTCAAGAATATCTGAAACCACACGTAATACATAAGGGAAATCATCGGGTAGCATGCCTTTTAATGCACGATGAGCTAAGTTTCCGTGTCCAATTTCACGGCGACTTACACCTCTTGGTGGGCGAGCGTCTCCTGTTGAGAATGGTGGGAAGTTATAATGAAGTAAAAAACGATCTTTGCTTTGATCTAGCACTTGATCAATGATTTTTTCATCTAACTTAGTTCCTAATGTAATGGTCGTTAAAGACTGTGTTTCGCCGCGAGTAAAGATTGCTGAACCATGAGACCCCGGAAGATAATCAATTTCACTCCAGATCGGACGAATTTCAGTGGTTGTTCTCCCATCCAGACGTTTTCCTTCATCAAGAATGCAACGACGCATTGCCTCTTTTTCTACATCGTGGTAGTAGCGGTCAATGAGAGCTTCTTTTTCTTCCAGTTCTTCTTCAGAAAATTGTTCTTTAAAGCTCTCCACTATGGCATTGAAGTTTTCTTGGCGTTCGTGTTTATTTGCGTTACCCGAACTTGCTACTGCATAAGCTTTTTCATAGCAGGCATCGTGAACTGCTTTTTTAAGATCTTCATCGTTCTCTTCGTGAGCATATTCTCTCTTAATGGTAGATCCAACTTCTTCCGCTAGCTCCATTTGAACTTTACAATGAACCTTTATGGCTTCATGAGCCACTTTCATTGCTTCTAAAAGCTCTGCTTCAGAGACTTCTTTCATTTCGCCTTCAACCATCATGATATTGTCGTAGGTTGCAGCTACCATGATGTCCATATCAGCTTTTTCTAATTGAGCAAAAGTAGGATTGATGACATATTGTTTATCAATGCGTGCTACACGTACTTCAGATATAGGCCCATTGAATGGAATATCAGAAACAGCGAGTGCAGCAGATGCAGCTAAACCTGCTAATGAATCGGGCATATCTTCACCATCAGCAGAATAAAGTGTAATGGATACAAAAACATCTGCGTGGTAGTCTTCCGGAAATAAGGGGCGTAAGGCACGGTCAACTAAGCGAGAAATTAAAACCTCATAATCAGAAGCTCTACCTTCTCTTTTATTAAATCCACCGGGAAAACGACCGTGGGCGGAAAATTTTTCTTTGTACTCTACCTGTAAAGGCATGAAATCAGTTCCGGGAACAGCCTCTTTAGCTCCACATACTGTGGCGAGTAACATGGTGTTACCCATACGAAGCATAACAGCTCCGTCAGCTTGTTTGGCCAGCTTCCCTGTTTCGAGTGTGATGGTTCTTCCATCTTCTAGCTCGATAGTTTTAACAATTGGTTTGATCATAAAATTATTTTTATTCGAATCTGTTTTTAACTGCAAAGATAATTATAAATTGTCTAACGGGGTGTAAATGAGTTAAAAAAGTCCCTTAGCCTATTTATTGAAGTCATAAAAAATCAGTGATTAATGAAAGGTTGATAGATTTTCACTAGTTATGTAAATTATCTTTATTAATGATTAGGAATCAATTTTTTGATATTTAATTCTATTTTGTGTATAAAGGTATAAACAAAATAGGGTGTTGCATAAGTTCTTTACCTCTTTTTCTTTCGATTTGTCACTTTTTGTATAATAATAAGTATAAAACCACCTAAAAGGATAATAATGGCACAATAAGCTGTTATTTCCGTGTACTTTATGCTGACCGGATCAAATGTCATTTCAAGTACATGTTCTCCGGCAGGAATGGTTATGGCACGTAAAACGTAATTGGCTCTACCCATTTCAATAGGCTCTCCATTGAGTGTGGCTCTCCATTGCGGATAATAAATCTCAGAAAACAAGGCCAATGTTTCTTTAGGAGTAGATACTTTATATACTAAATGGTTAGGTTCATATTGTGTGAGTTTAATTTGAGCCAAGGAATCATTTTTTGTTTCTGTAATATGGTTTAGTTTCTCTTTAAACTCTTTATTTACAATGGCCGTTTCTTTAGGATTAACTTGTTTTAATCGTTCTATCTCTTCATTTGCATTTTCTACGTACTCAATATGGTTTGCAAACCAAGCATTCCCATAAGCATGAGGGTTGAGTAAAGGATAGGTTTTCCCCCCTTCAACGGGTAGTATGATGTATTTAGCATTTAGCATATTTAATACAGAGAAACCGTTTTTATCCATTTGGCTGATGTCTTGATTGCTTTTTGTGAAGTTGCTAAAGAAATACTGAATTTCAGGAGTAATATGATAATCGATTAACTCTTGATAGCGACGTAATTTTGCAGCATGATATCCACCTATGCTTTTATGCCAATAGGAAGTGTTATTTTCATTGAATGTGTTACTTGTCAAATTCAGTACCCTATAATTTATGTCCGGGTCTGTTAGAATGAGTTCATCTGTCTCCGTTTTATTAAATGTAGTGATTTGGGCCGATTGGTCTATGAATTGATCATCGTTTAAATATCTTTTATTTACCGTCCATAAGTCCCCTAAGCAAAGAAGTGTAATACCTATTAGTGTAACGGAGGTTTTTATCTTGTCTTTTTGATATAATACTAACAGCAAAGCCCCAATTAGAATAATGATGACACTTCTCCATGCGTCACCGGTTAATAGAAGAACTCTCATTTCCTTTAAGTTGTCCAATAGTGGAACTAAATGTTCTTTGGGTATCCCTTGTTGTAAGGCGTGAAGTTCTTGCGGGGAGCTATAGTTAGAAAAAAATAGAGTAGGAGCTATGGCAAATAGTAGGGCAATTCCGGCTGTTAACCCTAAACTGATATAAAACTCTTTTTGATGTTCTTTTAGGAACATACGATCTTTGAATATCTGATATAAGGTTATTATAGCCAGTAGTGGGATGGTGAATTCCGCAATGACCAGTATGGAGGAGACAGCTCTAAACTTATTATAAAGAGGAACATAGTCTATGAAAAAGTTGGTGAGTGGCATGAAGTTCTTGCCCCATGATAATAAGATAGAGAGTAAAGTGGCTATAACTAAAGCCCACTTCATAGGGCCTCTGATTGTAAAACATCCCAATATGAATAGAAATAGAACAAATGCACCTACATATACCGGTCCGGAAGTCATGGGTTGAGTACCAAAGTATTGAGTCAGCTGATGGTATATGTTGCCGTATATAGGATTCGCTTTTTCCATTGCTTTTTGACTTTCAGCTAAAGGAATGGAAGCGCCACCTTTTATATTTGGAACCAAAAGAGTGAAGGTTTCCCCAATGCCATAACTCCATTGTGTAATATAGTCTCGGTCTAATCCGCTACTGGTTTGTTTCTCTTTTTCCCCTTTGTGTACCAGCTCACTTTTTCCACGCATGGTTTCTTGACTATATTGATAGGTGTGATATAGGTTTGATAGATTCGTCAGAACACCAATAGTCCCTGCCAAAAGTAGTAAAGCACTCGCTTTGAAGAAATGGGGAAGTTCTTTATTTTTCCTCGCTTCCACAAAGAAAGCAATAACCATACATATAATGACAAAGAAGAAGTAATAGCTCATTTGAATATGGTTTGATTTGATTTGAAGTGCCATAAATAAGGCAGTAGCAATGGCACCTAATAAATACTTCTTGCGATAGGTCAATACAATTCCTGCTATGGTGGGAGGAATGTAGGCAAGCGTGATGAACTTCCAAATATGTCCGGCTGAAATAAGAATAAAGAAATAAGAAGAGAATGCCCATAAAATGCCCCCTAATCCGGATATCCAGGGAGATATTCCCAAGGAGCGCAAAAGAATATAAAAACCTAACATCATTATAAATGTTAACCATACATATTGGGGTAGCAATAAACTATATACCTTTTCTATCCCATTTAATACTTCAGTCGATGCATAAGATGGGGCTATTTGGTAGGTTGGCATACCACTAAATAAAGAGTTAGTCCAGCGTGTTGTTTTTCCGGTTGTTTCTTTATACTTTGCCGCTTCTTCACCCGCACCGATGCCTGCCGATGTATCGTGCTGAAAAAGAATTCGTCCTTCCATTACTGCAGGAGTAAAATAGGCTACTGAGAGTATAATAAACAACAGGATTACTATACAATCAGGAAGATATTTCTGAATATGAGTTTTGCGCTGTGTTGAGGTTGTCATATTTTAAAATTTTGATACTGTATAAAAAAAGAAAAGTCTAAAACCTTTTGTTTCAAAGGGAAACATTGCAAAGATAAAAAATATTCTAATGGTGAGTCTATGTCAAACCTGTTTTTAATTGGCTCATTTATTGTGATTTTAGCTTTTTCCTACTAAAAAAGGATTTTCTTTTTTCTTTTGAAAATAAAGAAAAATACCTCTCTTTTTTTTACTTTTGTTCTTTGTATATATAATAAGGTCAATGAAAGTTATAGTAGATGATAAAATTCCGTACATCCGGAGAGTGATTACTTCATTGGTGGATGAAGTGGTTTTCCTTCCCGGAAGAGAAATTACAGCGAAAGATGTAAAAGATGCTGATGCCTTGATTGTACGTACTCGAACTCGTTGTAATAAAGATTTATTGGAGAATAGCAAGATTCGGTTTATTGCTACTGCCACTGTAGGTTATGATCATATTGATGTTGATTATTGCAGAGAAAAAGGAATTGCATGGGAAAATGCTCCGGGTTGTAACTCTGCTTCTGTAGAACAATATATGGAATCCGTATTTATTCTATTGAAAAAGAAAGGAATCCGTCTTGAAGGAAAAACAATAGGTGTTATTGGGGGAGGAAATGTAGGTAAAAGAGTAATCAATTTAGCCCATAAGTATGGGATGTCTGTGTTATTAAATGATCTGCCTCGTGAGGAGGTTGAAGAAGGTGAGTTTTATTCTTTAGATGAATTAGTTAGTAGGGCCGATATATTGACCTTTCATGTTCCCCTACATCGAGAAGGGCGATTTAAGACTTTTCATCTGGCAGATGATTCTTTTTTTGATAGAATAAAGAAAAAGCCAATAGTAATAAATACCTCAAGAGGGGAAGTTGTACAGACTGAATCACTATTGGCAGCGATGAGAGAAGATAAGGTGAGCGAAGTCATTCTTGATGTGTGGGAAAACGAACCGCAGATTAATTTGACTTTATTGAATCAAGCTTTTATTGGAACACCACATATTGCAGGTTATTCTGCTGATGCGAAGGTAAATGCAACACGTATGGCTTTGGATGCTTTTTGCCGTTTTTTTAGATTGTCTTATGATTCTGAAATAGTACCACCTCCACCACTTAATCCTGATTTGAAAAGTAACACTGTGGAAGATCGTTTACTGGAAATCTATAATCCCATGAATGATAATGATTTGTTGAAGTCCGATCCTTCACAATTTGAATATTTGCGAGGGCATTATCCTATACGAAGAGAGAAACAAGCCTATGTTATTTAGCTGTTATGATTTGTTCAATCACTTTAGGAAAATACTCATGTTCTAATTGATGTACCTTTTCTGCCAGACTATCGGGGGTGTCGTTTGGCAAAACCTTGCATTTTGCTTGAAAAAGGGTTGTACCCTCGTCATAATTCTCGTCAATGTAGTGAATGGTTATCCCGCTTTCTTTTTCTTGAGCCTTTATGACTGCTTCGTGTACATACTTTCCGTACATCCCTTTTCCTCCAAATTTAGGAAGTAAGGCCGGGTGAATGTTTATGATTTTATTGGGGTAGCGATCAATTAATTCCTGAGGGATTCTCAATAGAAAGCCTGCAAGAATGATATAATCAACTTTGAGATCTTCCAGTTTTTGTATGATAATGTCCGGCTGCCTCCAGTCTTTTAATGGATAGTATTGTGCAGGGATATTCTGTTTTTGTGCTCTTTCCAAAACATAAGCATCCGATTTGTTTGAAAATACACAAACAACCTGAGCTGTTTTTCTTGCTTTGAAGTACTGAATTATCTTTTCTGCGTTGCTACCCGATCCGGAAGCAAAAATGGCAATATTCTTATTCATAAGTGTTAAATTTATGCACAAAAAGGGGAAAAGTGTGCAGAAAAATGCTTTTTGTTATACATTTACTTGCTTTCAATAATAAAAATTTATTCCTTTGTGGGCAAATTTATAGAAATTAAAACAATTTATTAACTAAAAAATTAAAGTTATGTCAGAAATTGCATCAAGAGTAAAGGCGATAATCGTCGATAAATTAGGAGTTGAAGATTCTGAAGTTACAACAGAAGCGAGTTTCACCAATGATCTTGGAGCAGACTCTCTTGATACAGTAGAACTAATCATGGAGTTTGAAAAAGAATTTGGTATCTCTATTCCTGACGATCAAGCTGAAAAGATTGCTACAGTAGGGGATGCTGTTTCTTATATCGAAGAACACGCAAAATAATTAGAATTTCATACGAATGGAATTAAAAAGAGTCGTAGTAACAGGTCTTGGAGCTCTTACGCCTATCGGTAATACAGTTCCGGAATTTTGGAAGAATCTAAAAGCTGGTGTAAGCGGTGCAGGGCCTATTACTTATTTTGACGCATCTCAATTTAAAACTCAATTTGCATGTGAGATTAAAGATTTCGATTCTACGGAATTTATTCCTCGTAAAGAGGCCCGGAGAATGGATCTTTATACTCAGTATGCAGTAGTAGTTGCTAAAGAAGCTGTTGAAGACTCAGGTTTGGATTTAGAGAAAACAGACTTAAATCGTGTGGGGGTAATCTTCGGATCTGGTATCGGAGGAATACACACTTTTGAAGAAGAGGTGGGATACTATGCTCAGAACCAAGATAAAGGACCTCGATTTAATCCTTTCTTTATTCCAAAAATGATTGCTGATATAGCTGCTGGGCATATTTCTATTCAATACGGATTCCGCGGACCGAATTATTCGGTTTGTTCTGCTTGTGCAACATCTACAAATGCTATTGCAGATGCTTATAATCTTATCCGTTTAGGTAAAGCCAATGTCATTGTTTCAGGAGGATCGGAAGCCGCAGTTGCTGCTGCCGGTGTAGGAGGATTTAACGCAATGAATGCTCTTTCCACCCGTAATGATGATCCGGCTACAGCTTCTCGCCCATTTAGTGCAAGTCGCGATGGCTTTGTACTTGGTGAAGGAGGAGGTTGCTTAATCCTAGAAGAGTTAGAACATGCAAAAGCAAGAGGAGCTAAAATTTATGCAGAACTTTGTGGGGCAGGTATGTCTGCTGATGCATATCATATAACAGCTTCTCATCCTGAAGGGTTGGGTGCACGTTTAGTAATGAAAAATGCATTGGAAGATGCGAATATAAGACCGGAGCAGATAGATTATATCAATGTTCATGGTACTTCAACGCCGGTAGGTGATGTGTCTGAAGTTAAGGCTATTCAGGAGGTGTTTGGTGACCATGCATATAAGTTGAGCATTAGCTCTTCTAAATCTATGACTGGTCATTTATTGGGTGCTGCAGGAGCAGTAGAGGCTATTGCCTGTATCTTGTCCATGCAAGAAGGCATAATAACGCCTACTATAAATCATGCAGAAGAAGACAAAGATAAGGATATAGATTATGATCTGAATTTTGTATTCAACAAGGCTCAAAAGAGGGAAGTGAATTATGCGCTTTCTAATACTTTTGGTTTTGGAGGTCATAATGCCTGTGTTGTTTTTAAGAAATATAATGATTAGCGTCAACTGGCGAAATCAAATAGATAAAATACGATTCCTATTTAATTCTAAACGGGAGTCGTATTTTTTGTTTTATGACATCTTAGGGTTTTTCCCTCATCATATCCAATATTATGAACACGCCTTATTACATAAATCAATAGCTGTTCGCTCTCAAAAAACAGGTCGTTTAATTAATAATGAAAGGTTAGAGTTTTTAGGAGATGCAATTTTAGATGCTGTAGTAGGGGATTTGGTTTATAGCTGTTTTAGCCATAGTCACGAGGGTTTCTTAACTAATTTACGTTCAAAGATAGTACAGCGGGACTCTTTGAATAAGTTGGCCGTAGAAATTGGTTTAGATAAGTTAATTAAGTGTGATCTTCCTTCTCCAACACATAATCATTCTTTATGTGGCAATGCTTTAGAAGCTCTAATTGGGGCAATCTATCTGGATAGAGGCTATTCTTATTGCAAATGGTTTTTTGAGAATAGAATCATCAATCGCTATATCGATTTGGAGAAACTGGCTCGGAAAGAGGTGAACTTTAAATCAAAATTGGTTGAGTGGAGTCAAAAGAATAAAATTGAAGTTTCTTTCGAACTAATTGAGCAATTCTTTGATAAACATAATAATCCAATGTTTCAAACAGAGGTATTGATTTCCGGAATTTCCTGTGGATATGGGGTGGGGTATTCTAAAAAAGAGTCACAACAAAAAGCTTCCGAGATGGCAATAAAGAAAATTCGTAAGAATAAAGAAATTGATTCATTGTTTTTCGAAAAGTAAAACTTTATATCTATAAAGTTCATTCTAAATTGTGACTTGAAACAGAGGACTCTGATTTGTTTTTTGGTTATAAAACCATTCATCTCCTTTTTATACCTAGAAATAGCATATGGTAATTGTTTTCCCCAATTAAATTCATTTGATTGATATAAAAGATTAATTTTGTACCAGCAAAGGATATAGAATGTTTTGTGTCTTTTGTGTTTATTAATAGTAGTTGCAATGAGTAAAACAAAAATAGCAAAAGCAATCTTTAAGCCTCGGTTAAAAGAAATAGATCTGTATACCAATTATGCGGTTGATATACAAGAAGAGGTATTACGTAATCTTTTGTCTGCAGCTAAAGATACTGAATGGGGAAAGAAATATAATTTTAGCTCCATTCAAAGTTATGATGATTTCCGTTCCCGGTTGCCTATACAAACCTATGATGATGTGAAACCATACGTGGAGCGAATGATTGCCGGAGAACAAAACATACTATGGCCTTCTAAAATTCGTTTTTTTGCTAAGTCGTCTGGAACAACAAGTGATAAAAGTAAATTCTTGCCTTTAAGTAAAGAATCGTTAAAGAATATCCATTATAAAGGAGGACAAGATGTTGTAACTCTTTATTTACAGATGAATCCTGAAAGTCGGATGTTTTCAGGAAAGGGATTAATCTTAGGAGGAAGTCATGCTCCAAGTCAGCCTTCAGCCAATAATTTAATTGGAGACTTATCAGCCATACTTATAGAGAATATAAATCCTATAGTGAATTTAATAAGGGTTCCTTGTAAAAAAATAGCTTTAATGGATGAATGGGAGACTAAAATTGAGGCCCTTGTTCATTCTACCATGGATCAGAATATCACAAATCTTTCCGGGGTTCCTTCGTGGATGTTAGTGGTGTTAAAACAGATTCTGGAGATAAAAGGAAAAAGTAGAATAGAAGAAGTATGGCCTAATCTTGAAGTGTTTTTTCATGGAGGAGTGGCCTTTACACCCTATAGAGAACAATATAATCAAATTATTCAATCCTCTAAAATGCATTATGTGGAAACTTATAATGCATCTGAAGGTTTTTTTGGTACACAGAATAATCTTTTAGATCCGTCCATGTTATTGATGGTTGATTATGATATTTTTTATGAGTTTATACCTCTTGAAGAGATTGATGAGGAAAATCCCAAAGTTCTTTCTTTAGGAGAGGTGGAGTTGAATAAAAACTATGCTTTAATCATATCTACATCAAGTGGTTTGTGGAGATATATGATTGGTGATACAATAAAATTCACGAATAACAGACCTTTTAAGTTTGTCATAACAGGGCGCACAAAACATTTCATTAATGCATTTGGAGAGGAATTGATCATTGATAATGCAGAAAAAGGATTAGCTAAAGCTTGTAAAGCTACCGGCGCACAGGTTGCCGAATATTCTGCTGCTCCTGTTTATATGGATGAGAATGCGAAATGTAGGCATCAGTGGTTGATTGAGTTTGAAAAATACCCCGACTCATTAAATGAATTTGCAAAAATTTTGGATGAGTCATTGAAGGAACTTAACTCGGATTACGAAGCAAAACGATCAAAAGATATTGCTCTTCAGCCTCTGGAAATTATTGTGGCTCGGAAAGGTTTATTCTATGATTGGTTGTCTAAGAAGGGGAAGTTGGGAGGACAGCATAAAGTTCCTCGATTGAGTAATACCAGGACTTATATTGAAGAAATGTTAGAGTTGAATAACTAGAAATGAATTTAAGATATAAAGCGAATCAAAATGGAACATCAATTAACGATCTACAATACACTAACCCGTAAAAAAGAACAGTTTATACCCTTACATCCCCCACACGTTGGGATGTATGTTTGTGGACCCACGGTATATGGTGATGCCCATTTAGGTCACGCAAGACCTGCTATTACTTTTGATATACTATTTCGCTATCTTACTCATTTAGGGTATAAAGTACGCTATGTTAGAAATATAACGGATGTAGGTCATTTGGAGGACGATGCTGATGATGGCGAAGATAAAGTGGCAAAAAAAGCACGATTGGAGAAAGTTGAGCCTATGGAAGTGGTTCAGTTTTATATGAATCGCTATCGTAGGACGATGGACAATTTAAATGTATTACCTCCAAGCATTGAGCCTTTGGCTTCCGGTCATATCATTGAGCAGATACAACTTGTTAAGGAAATCCTTAAACAAGGATATGCTTATGAAAGTAAGGGCTCGGTTTATTTTGACGTAATGAAATATAATGAGGATTATCATTATGGTAAGCTGTCCGGAAGAAATTTAGAAGATGTCTTAAATACTTCACGTGAATTAGAAGGGCAGGATGAAAAAAGAAATCCTGTGGATTTTGCTTTGTGGAAACGTGCAGAACCTGAGCATATAATGCGTTGGCCTTCTCCTTGGGGTGATGGTTTTCCGGGTTGGCATTGTGAGTGTACTGCAATGGGTAAAAAATATTTAGGGGAACAGTTTGATATCCATGGTGGTGGAATGGATTTGATTTTTCCACATCATGAATGTGAAATAGCCCAATCTGTTGCGTCACAAGGTAAGGATATGGTGCATTATTGGATGCACAATAATTTAGTTACCATCAATGGCACTAAGATGGGAAAATCTTTGGGTAATTTTATTATGCTTGATGAGTTTTTTAATGGTTCCCATAAGCTTTTAACGAAAGCATATAGTCCAATGACCATTCGGTTCTTTATTCTTCAAGCTCATTATAGGAGTCCAGTTGATTTTAGTAATGAAGCTTTAATTGCATCGGAAAAAGGATTAGATAGATTAGTGGAGGCCATTAACAATTTAGAACGAATAAGTCCGTCCGATTCTTCTGATGTTGATGTGGCATCACTTCAAAAGCTTTGCTATGAGGCAATGAATGATGATTTGAATACTCCCATTCTAATTTCACATCTGTTTGAGGGGGCACGTATGGTAAATCAAGTTCTTTCAGGACGATTAAAGATATCTTCTGTAGATTTAGATTTGCTTAAAGAGGTTTTCCAAGTGTTTTTCTTTGAGGTGATGGGAATGAAGATGGATGTTGGTCGGGATGATTCACGTGAACAGGCTTATTCAAAAGCTGTTGATATGCTTTTGGAACAACGGATGAAAGCTAAAGCCAATAAGGATTGGGCAACTTCCGACTATATAAGAGATGAATTAACCGCATTAGGATTTGAAATTAGTGACACTAAAGATGGTTACGAGTGGAGGTTGAAATAACTCAGCATTCCATTCTCTATAAAAACAAGAAAGGCCTACTAAGTAGGCCTTTCTTGTTTTTATAGAGAATGGGTTTTAATCTTTCTTTTTAATTATCGAAGTGAAAGGGTATTTATTCCCCTCAATTTTTTGTAAAAATGCTTTGGCGGATCCAAAATTCAAGAAAAGGTCTAGTCTGATAGGTAGATGATTCTCGTCATTTGAGATGTAAAACGTGATAACCTCCTTCTCTTTGTTGTTATCATCATATTCCACAAATGAAAAGACCAGACAATCGTATTTCACTTTATTCTCATCTTCAACTACATTTCTACCACGGTAGATTAGAGTTTGTTCTTCAACCCTCTTGCCGGTAGCCATATCAAATTGAATTTTATCTCCAACATTAAATTGATTTGGATCGTATGAACGTGCTTGAGCAAGAATAGATAACATATCGAAAATGCATTGATCGCTTTGATGACTGTTTTTTTGTACTTCGCCATCTCTGAATGTTCGACTCAGTTCTACATGACTCTTTCCATCTTTATAAGAAAAAAAAGCTTCATCAATGGTATACCTTTTCCCCTCTTCTGCCCCTTTTCTAAAATAAATAGGCTCTAATTGCTTAGTCATATAGTTAGTTAGTGTATCTCGCATCACAAAAAAGAAATCCGTTCTTTTAGTGCCGGCTGCAATCAAATGAGTTTTATAAACAGAATCTCCTTTATAGGTGTCATTATGGGTGGTCAGTTCTGCATATCCGGCTTTTGCCCATATAAACTTCCAGTTAAAATAAAGAGCATAAGTGGCTTTCTCTCCCGCTTGAAAAGCTATGTTTTTTGCTGCACACTGTGCATTGGCAATATAAGGTGTTGCGGAAATGAGAGCAAATAAAAGAAAAATTAATACCTGTTTTGTCTTAACGTCTTGAATCTCTCTCTCTTTGACGCTCTCTTGCTTTTTTCTTTTTATCTTCATCTGGTTTTTGTTTTTTGAGTTCTTCTTGTTTTTGTTTCTCTATGGGAGTAAGATGGATGTCCCAGTCTTGTGTGGCTTCCCAATTAGCCATAAATTCTATGAAATCAGGATAATAGTAAACATTTTCCGGCTGTATTTTCTCATTATAATTACCTGTGTCCCATTTTCCATTTCCATTTTTATCTTCAATTAATCTAGCGGCATATTTTCCGGGCTGTAAAAAATAAAAATCAGCCTTATTATTTTCAACGGGGACCGTACGTATAACTTCATCTTGTGGATTAAGTAGTTCTACGTAGGCCGAACTGCCATTCAATCCTGTAATGTTGAAATAAATGTGTCCATACTCATCCAGATTGCGTACTTTAAATGTCTGTTCAATTTTATCGGAGTGTAATCCGTAGAGACTTCTAAAATTAGTAGAATCAACTACTAATTGGTATTCACCCCCGGGTTCCCACTCACAATATAGATTAAATCGTCTTAATTGCAATGAGTCCTGTTCAAAATAAAAATCAACGTCGTGCCAGATGGAATCAACTCTTTGTTTAATATGAATAGAATCAATACTATAAGAAATTAAAGGTTCTTGTACAGTGAAAGAGATGTTATCGTATACATCCATGGGATTGCTACAATGAGTAGTTATGTTATAGAATAGCGTTTTTTCCTCTTCCTCCTTTTTTTTCTTCTTTCTTTTTTCTTCCTTTGGTTCAACTTTTTTCTGTCTTGAAACCAAACGAAGGGTGTCTGTCGTTGGCACAAGCTGATCTAAAGTGTCAGTATACAAATAGGTGAGTTCAAAGGTCAATGTGTCTTGTTGAGCTAATAAAGTGTCTTTTATCCAATAATGAATCGTATCATTTTTTATGCTGTTTTCTATGATAAAAGCATCTTGCTGGTCAAAATTTAAGCCCTCTAATATGGGGAGTGTATCTGAGTAAGCGTTAAAGTAGAGTGTGAATTTCTCCGGAGTTAATCGTTCATTTTTTATTAAATATTGAGAGTAAAAGTCCTCTTTAAATGCTTTCAGTAGAATATCATCAGGAAGAAAATGTGTGTATTTTTGCTCAACAATCGTATCAACGGTCAGACTGTCTATCCAAGTGGTGTCTTGCCGGATACGTTCTTCTATCCATGGAGAAATAGTTGAATCATTAAAAAAAGCGATGGCTTCACTTTTTTGAGTAAAAGCAAAATTCTGATCAGCATCCATCAAAGCAAAAATTTGATAGTCACCGGGAGCTACACCCCGAATGGAAAACTGTCCCCTGCTATTTGTCCTGCCCACTCGTTCCAGCGGTAAATTAATAAAGGCGGTGTCTGAAAGATTGCTATGTAGCCCAACTAATATTCCTTTTATGGGTTCAAGATTAGATGCATCCAGTACAGTTCCGGAAACTGCTAATGTATCTATTTGTTCACCCGTTGAGAAAGTAAAGGTGAAATTATCGAGGGCGTTCCCCTCATTGTTATCTTCTATGGCATCACCAAAATCAATGGTGTAAGTTGTATTGTCTTTCAATGTGTCAAGTAAATTAATGACAACTTTTTTACCTTGTGCCCTTATCTCCGGTTGCTGAACTTGAGGAGGTGATATGATGACTTTTTCATTTACATTTTCCATCTTTATGTATTCATCAAAATCAATGTTGATTTTTGAACGTTGATTATTTATGGCATAAGGTTCCGGGTTACTTTTTATGAATCGGGGCGGAGCGTCATCGTAAGGGCCTCCTTCAGGTCGGCCAATACTTGCACAAGCCTGAATGATGATAAAAAGGATTACAAATAATAGAGTTTCAGATAGGTGATGCTTCATGTTGCAAATTCTGTCAATTTTAATAAGGCAAAAATAAAGGTTCTTTATGAATATACCTTATTCATAGTTGTAAAATGTATTAAGTTAAGTATTTGTTTGTTTACCTTATGAGGTTATGAAGAAATAAATTGAAAACAATAAACTTAGTTTAAAGAATCGGTATATCCTCAGACTAGGAAAGAAATTAAACAGAAGGGTAGTAAGAATCTTTTATCTTGCATTGATGTCATACGGATAAAGCCGTTTTATAGAGGAGTTGAGGCGATGTTTATTATGACCCAGACCGACACTTGTTAGGTCTGGGAGCAAAGCCCGGTCGGTCTGGGTTAAACGGGTCATCGGTCTGGGATCTATTAAATTAGGCTGTACTTGTGTGTTATTATGAAAACGGATGACTCTTTTGACTATTCTTTGTTTTACTTGATTTTATCTCACTTCTATTATTATACAAATGGCCAAGGATAAAGATCACTGGGTTGGGGAAATAGAGATTCAGTAAATAAGTTTAATTTTCATAGGCTGATTTTATTTATGGAATAATATTACATGCACTATGTGTAGTATAAATTTTACTCTATATTGTTTACAGATATGAGTATGACTTATAGAACCAGTCCGATCAATCCTCTTATTTATCCTGACTTACCAATGTAATTTGAAAATTAAATTTTGCATTCAAAAATGTCAAAATGATTGATTTTAGGCTATTGTACACCTTGTTTTTATTTAAAAACATCTTTATGATAATTATTTAATAACAATTAATGTTTCCATTGTTTCTTTTAAGAATGGAAGGAATACTTTTACCTTGTTATTTGTAAAATATAATTAACAATTAATTAAAATTTTTTAAAACAACCAATAGAGATTTTATGAAACGAAGCATTTTTTTGTTCATTATTTTTTTAAGTGTAGTATTGAACGTTTCATGTGATAAAGATAATAAAGAACCGGGAATTGAGATAGATCCTTATCTGAAATTAGAAAAGAACGAGATTACGGTTGATTATTTGGGCTCCAGTGAATTTATTCTAATAACCGCTAATATGGAATGGGAGGTTACTGGCATTCCTGAATGGTGTAGTACAGAAACAATAGTAAAAGGTAGGAATACGTATCTGAAAATCGATATTTCAGCCAACGATTCAGATGAAGAAAGAGAAGCAGATCTTACTGTAATAACATCTAAACAACTGAAAAAACAAATCCATATTCAACAAACTGCTAATGAAGAAATAGAAAAAGATGAAGATGACGGTTTTGCCTTTTTGCCCGTAAATGAGTTATCGGTTTTTGCTGAAATAGAAAATGGAAAAACTATCGGTTACAATATAAAATCTACTAAGACATTTATTACTTCAGATATAAGAAAATATATCTATCATGGCAGCTTAGTTAATAATAAAGCGGATGACCTACATAACTTGATTTTCTACGAAGAACAAGCCTTTGAGTCTATAATGGCTTTCGCTTTTACCGGGAATGAAGAGTATTCTACTGAGAATAAAACTCCATCCAAAGAGATTACAGATGCACTTGCTGATGAAATAGTTCAAAAAAGACCTACTCAAAATGAGCGGTTCTTTTATAGTAACCGTCCTATTATTTATCATTCATATGACAAATTGAATATGATAGGTAATGCAAATTTAGGATTAAACTTAAAGGAACTGCTGTTCGGTAAATCCTATAAAGATGTTGAAATGCAGAAACAAGTGGGGTGCATCTTTTCATACTGTACCACGGCTTTTACAACGATTATTGATTATCCGAATGCCATTTCAAATTTTATTCTTAAAGAAGAAGAGTTCTATCCTGATTTGGCTTATGTTTCATCCATAGAATATGGAAGAACAGGATTCTTGTTTGTTGAAACAGATACCAATGAAAAAGAGATTCAATTGATAGTGAATAAATTCATTAAAGATGAGGAATTAACCGAAGAAGAAGAGGAAATAACCTATACCAGTGATTTTTATTATCTCTATTTTAATAAGAATAATTATCCCATTGTAAAAATGGGAACGAGTCAATTAATTAAGAGCTATTACAGGGGAATGAATGATAACGATATCATCCCCATTAATTTTAGTGTGCTAAACTATAAAGATCATAGTGTTAATCACATAGAATATTTTATTAAAAAAAATTAAAGATATCCGTTGTATATTAA
>CAZFXK010000015.1:28099-31559 GCA_964522975.1 uncultured Bacteroides sp.
ATTAAAGATATCCGTTGTATATTAATCATGAAATGGAATTTTTAAGTTGTTGATAATAATAAAGGAGGGGGATTTTCATCAGCTTCACTCTCATCTTATTCTACCTTAGGAAGGTAATTTAATTTAAATTAATATATTATGACTAAATTATATAAAGCACTCATTCTTCTAATAATTAGTTTTTTACCATATAAGTCTATTGTTGCACAAACTACAGGGATAAAGGATTCTTTTCCAATTTCAATTCCCGATTCCACTAATACTGAATTGTTTCCATTGAAAGGTAATTTAGAAAAATTATGTGAAAATCTTATGTTTTCATATAGATTATATCATACTGGAGATACTGTTTATTTAAAGGATGTAAGAAAAAGCCTTCCTCTTGTTCTTTTCTTCCAAAAAGGTAAGCAAGTATGGCATATGGCTAAAGAAGAATTTTATAAAATCCCTATAGATTCAATTGAATCTATAGAAGCTGTATATGATCCAAAAAGGAATGCAGCATATGGCGGTACACTAGCATTGGAATGTTTGATAAAAGTAACGCTAAAAGAAAACACTAAGATTGAGTAATGTTTTCATTAAATAGAGGTATGTTCTGATGGAGTTAAAGAAGATAATTGTCTAATAGATTTTACTGGAATTCGACCTTTTGATTTATTAGATGTTATTATCGACAATTCATATTGTGCTAATTCTATAATTCTAAATAGGATAAAGGACTCTATTCTGCTTGAAGGATGAAAGAGGGAAGATGCTACTCTTCCCCTTTTTCTTCTTCTTGAAACCAACCGGCGTACATTGAATAGTTGTGGGCTATTCTTTCGTTCAACTCCTTACTCTGCTTCGTGTCCACCTGTTTGATGAATTTAGCAGGTACCCCGGCCCATAAACTTCCCGGAGGAATCTGCGTTTTGCTTAACACTAACGCTCCTGCTGCAATTATTGCTCCTTCTCCTATTACGGCATCATCTAAAACGGTAGCCCCCATTCCTATGAGTGCATAATCTTTAATATGAGCACCGTGAATGGTAACATTGTGTCCAACTGAAACATAATCACCTATGGTAATGGTGGATTTTTTGTAGAGGGTGTGTAAAACAGATCCATCTTGAATATTCACATTATTGCCAATGCGAATGGAGTTTACATCTCCTCGTAATACAGCGTTATACCAAATGCTGCAATTGTCACCAATAACTGTATCTCCTATGATAACAGCTGTTTCAGCTATGAATGTGTTTTTGCCAATTTGGGGTTTGAATCCCCTGACAGGTCTAATTAAAGGCATAAGTTTATTTGTTTTAAATGGTTGCTGTGGCTTCTCTTAACCAACTTTGTTTCTCCTTTGATAAGTAGGGAGATAATTTTTGAAAAACGGTTTCGTGATACATATTTAACCAGTCTATCTCTTCTTGAGAAAGCATTGATTTTATTATTCCTTTCGTGCAAATGGGGCATAAAGTTAAGGTTTCAAAGTGGAGATAATCACTAAACATACCTTCCCCAAGCCTTTTAACGATGAGTATGTTTTCTGTCCTTACCCCATGACTGTTTTCTTTATAAAGGCCCGGTTCATTGGTGATTGTCATTCCGGGTTGTAGAGAAATTGGATTTTCATTCATTCGTATACTTTGCGGCCCTTCGTGTACCGAGAGGAAATGTCCTACGCCATGCCCAGTTCCGTGTAAAAAATTAAGCTTGTTTTTCCACATCGGAAGTCGTGCTAAAACATCAAGTTGTGTGCCTCGTGTACCCACAGGAAAAGCAGCAGAGGCCAAGGCTATGTGTCCTTTTAATACCAATGTATAATCGGTCTTTTCCTCTTGCGATAACTCCCCCAAGGCAATTGTTCGGGTTATGTCTGTGGTTCCGTCTACATATTGGGCACCTGAGTCTATCAAGATAAAGCCTCTAGGCTGAATCTTCTTGTTGCTTTTTTCTGTTGCCGAATAATGAACAATTGCTCCATTCTCTTTATATCCGGCTATGGTAGAGAAGCTTTCAGAAACAAAAAGCTCTTGTTCTTTTCTCAGTTCATAGAGTTTTTTTTCAATGCTTAATTCACTTTCCCTACCTGTGTTTTTATTTTCTTCCAGCCAAATTAAGAAATGGACTAAGGCTATACCATCTTTGAGCATGGCCTTCTCCAAGCCCTTTTGTTCAGTGCTATTCCGAATGGCCTTTAATAAAGGTATAGGACTGACTCCTTCCCGAATGGTTACAGAAGGAGGTATGGATTGGTATAAGGCGTAATTGGTGGTCTGTTTCTCAATTAATATTGAAGAGAACGTTTTTTCCTTCTCTAAGAAAGAGAAAATCTCATCATAGGGAATCACTCTAATCTTATTTTGGTTAAGATATTCTTGGACTTGAGTAGTGATTTTTGAAGGATCGATGAATAAAAAAACCTGTTCTAAGGTAATTAGTAAATAACTGATAAAAACCGGCGTATAAGCAATGTCTTCACCTCTTAGGTTCAAACACCAGGCAATTTCATCTAAAGCAGTTACTATTATGGATTCAGTATCTTTCTCTTGAAGTTTCTTCCGAATTTCTTTAAGCTTATCCTGTGTAGATTGTCCACTTTGTTCCAAAGGGTATATAAAGACAGGAAGAGTAGAGAGATGAGGCCTTTCACTCCAGATGGATTGAAAAATATCGATTGATGTGCGTAAAGAGATGTTCCTTTTTGAAAGCTCTTCTTTCCATGCTTCTATTTGAGTCGTGGAAAATAACGTTCCATCAAGTCCTACAACTTGTTTTTTTTGAAGTTTATTCGTTAATAGTTCAAGAGGGGAAAGAGTATGGGGTAACCCTTCCTTGCATAATTGATATTCTGTATCTTTCAGTTCCTTTTCTGCTTGCAAGAAATAACGAGAATCCGTCCATAAAAAGGCTTCTTCTTTCGTGATAATTACTGTTCCCTGAGAACCGGAGAAGCCCGAAATCCATTTTCTGGATTGCCAGTGTAAAGGAGGGATTTCACTCAAATGCGGGTCTTTGTCGGGTACAACATAAGCATCGATTTGATGTTTATTCATTTCTTCTCTTAATGCTTTTATTTTTTCTTTGATGGTTTGATTTGTTTTCATAGTTTATAAACGATATATCTATGTAATTAGCAGTGAAAATGAATTTTATTATAATAGCAAATATAATGAATAAACGAGAGATACATTAAACCAATTATAGATAAAGAAGTGTTGGCGACTTTTTTTGCCTGAAAATAGATTAGCTCGTTTTTTAATGGGTTATATTTATGATAATCAGTACGATGTCCGGTATTAATTTAGCCTTTGAGTTTTTCAAAATAATAGGCTCAAAGTTTTGTGGATAGATAAACTATGTGTACTTTTGCCCCGCTAAATGACAAGTAGAATTAAATAAATTAATTTTAAAACCATAGGAATATAACATGATTGTAGTACCTGTAAAAGAAGGCGAAAACATTGAAAGA
>CAZFXK010000016.1:0-31360 GCA_964522975.1 uncultured Bacteroides sp.
CAAAAAATGGAGTGGGTACTATTCGTGGAATTTATGGCGATTGGATGCAGGTTAGCACTCCTAATGCAGAAACAAAACAAAGTGGCTGGATACGCTGGAAAGACTGTAACGGTATATTACAAGGGATATTTTCATTTACTGCCATTTATTCAATAATAATTGTACTATATTTATACCGGATAATTAAAATAAAAAAGAGATGGATGTCGCTATTTTACTTTTTTCAGACTTTGAAACCTTGGAGGTTTTTGGCCCGGTTGAAATTTTTGGAAGAGCATCTGATTTGTATTCTATCAAATTTTATTCATTGAAAGGAGGCTCTATAAGCAATAAACAGGGGGTATCTATTGTAACACATAAATTAGATTCTATTTCTCCTAAAGCAAAACTATTGCTTGTTCCGGGTGGTATGGGTACCAGAACAGAAGTAAATAATGATTTGCTTATCAGCAAGATGAAAAAGATAGCCATTCAAAGTGATTATGTGCTAACAGTTTGTACAGGAAGTGCCTTACTTGCTAAAACAGGCTTATTAGACAACAAAGAGGCAACATCGAATAAAAAAGCTTTTAGTTGGGTGATAACTACTGGAAAGCGTGTGCTATGGAATAGAAAAGCCCGCTGGACCACTGATGGAAAATTTTACACCTCTTCAGGAGTAAGTGCAGGAATGGATATGGTTTTAGGATTTCTAAGTGATAGACATGGCATTGATTTTGCCCGACAAATAAGTACTGACATAGAATATCTTTGGACCGAGAATAAAGATTGTGATACATTTACCGCAGAATAATTCACTGTTGTTTTTTACGAAAAAATAGCCTTTTATATTTAGAAAGAAAGGGCATTAAGACATAACGAGCTAAAAACAAAGCACACACTGCCCCTAATGAGTTAGCTAAAAAATCGCCCCACTCTCCTCCTCTGTAAGAAGTAGCATACTCTTGTACTAATTCAATCGCCCCTCCTAATACAATGGGGAACAAAAGAGCTACTCCATAGCCCTTTTTCATCTTATTTTCATTTCCACGCAGATAATCAAACCACATTACACCTGCCACACCAAAATACATCAAGAAATGAACAATCTTGTCAAGAGGTAATAAAGAGGTAGACGGCTCTATGGAGGGAGGCTTAAAAAAAGAGAGAATAATCAATAAAAAAACAGCTAAGATTGAGATCCTATATTTTCTAATAAATACCATATTCTTGACTCTAATTAAGAGATGAGGAATTCAATTATAATAAAATTATCTATCTTTACGGCACAAAAATAACGATTAAGTAAATAATGAGTCGAAAAAACAGAGCAAATTTTGGAAGTAAAATAGGGGTTATATTAGCCTCAGCAGGCTCTGCCGTTGGATTGGGCAATATATGGCGATTTCCTTTCGAAGCAGGGAATCACGGAGGTGGAACTTTTATTGTTGTCTATATTTTCTGTGTCTTACTCTTAGGATTACCGGTTATGATAGCTGAATTCATCATCGGACGCAATGCCAGAGCTAATACAGCCAGAGCCTATCAAAAACTAGCTCCTAAAACCGCATGGAAATGGGTAGGCCGATTGGGAGTTCTTACCGGTTGTTTAATCTTGGGATACTATGCCGTTGTAGCCGGATGGACTTTAGAGTACATTATACAAGCGGTTTTTAATCAATTTAAAGGTCAGCAAGCCGGTGATTTCATTGCTTCTTTTAATCAGTTCTCTACTAATTCTTGGCGACCTCTTATTTGGTTATGTCTTTTTCTCTTAGGAACCCATTTCATCATTGTAAAAGGAGTTGAAAAAGGAATAGAAAGATCTTCTAAAATATTGATGCCTTCTCTCTTCATCCTTCTTATCATTTTGGTTATTTGCTCAATAAGTCTTCCCGGAGCAGAAAAGGGAATCAGCTTTTTATTCAAACCCGACTTAAGCAAAATAGATAGTGAACTTGTTCTGGCAGCCATGGGGCAGGCATTCTTCTCATTAAGTCTAGGTATGGGCTGTTTATGTACATATGCATCTTATTTTTCTAAACATACAAACTTAACAAAAAC
The DNA here is from genome assembly GCA_964522975.1 of uncultured Bacteroides sp. GTDB lineage: Bacteria > Bacteroidota > Bacteroidia > Bacteroidales > Bacteroidaceae > Bacteroides_E. The sequence goes on from CAZFXK010000016.1 coordinate 2,044, forward strand.
AGCATTAAGCGTTGGGGTTATCGACAGTATAGTTGCTGTTTTGGCAGGGCTAATGATTTTTCCTGCTGCTTTTGCTGTTGGAATTCAACCGGATGCCGGACCCAGTCTTATATTTATTACACTTCCTAATGTTTTTCAACAAGCATTTGGAAATTTCCCTCTCATAGCGTATTTAACCTCCGTTTTGTTTTATATCCTTTTAGCTGCTGCTGCACTCACCTCTACCATTTCGCTACACGAGGTAGTAACAGCCTATTTACATGAGGAATTCAATTTCACAAGAGGTAAGGCTGCGCGGATTGTAACAACAGTATGTTTGGTATTAGGCATTTTTGCTTCTCTCTCTTTGGGTACTTTAGATAATCTGAAAATTGCAGGATTAAACTTTTTCGAAGGATTAGATTTCCTAACGGCAAAGATAATGCTCCCCATCAGTGGTATGTTAACTGCTTTTTTTGTGGGTTGGTACTTGGATAAAAAGATTGTATGGAGTGAACTGACAAATAATAATACCATAAAAGCTCCCCTATTCAAGGTAATCATCTTTTTATTAAAATTCGTAGCACCTACTGGAATTGCTTTTATTTTCATCAATGAAATTGGACTTTTAAATTTATAAAAAGATGTGGAGGGATTTTCTTTACTTCCCTAAACAACAGAAATTAGGACTTCTCATTTTAGCCATACTGATTGTGGCCTTATTAGCTGCAAATATATTCATTGATGATAATCACCCATTAACTCATCCGGAAGAAAATGAAGAAACTATTGAAACCCAATATCAACAGTTTTTGGCTTCATTAGCAGAAAAGGAGAATTTAGTCAAACAGAAAAGAAATAAAAATACCACTCCTTTTTTATTTCAAAAGGATAAGCTATTCCCTTTTGATCCAAATCGGGCCGATTCAAATACCTTAACTACCTTAGGCATGCCACGATGGATGATAAACAACCTATTAAGATACAGAGAAAAAGGAGGTTATTTCAAGGATAAAAACGATTTCAAGAAACTTTACGGTTTAACGACTGAAAACTACAACACGCTATTACCCTATCTAATCATTACTCCCAAAGAGAAAAAAGTTAAATCATTTCCTTCATTAATTGACTCCTCCACAATAGACACAACTGCCCAAAGGCCCCATCCCATAAAATTCAATAAAGTTGTCTTAATCAATCTTAACCAGGCGGATACAACAACCCTCAAAAAGATTCCGGGTATAGGAAGTTATATTGCCAAACGAATAATAGATTATAGAAATAGGTTGGGAGGATATTATGACATCAACCAACTCAAAGAAATTCATTTAAAGGCTGACTCCCTCAAGCAATGGTTTATTATAAATCAACAGGACATTCATAAGATGAATATAAATAAAGCCGGATTAAACCGACTAAGAGCCCATCCTTACATTAACTTCTATCAGGCAAAAGCCATTGTGGAATATAAAAAAAGAAAGGGAGAAATAACAACTTTGAAAGTTTTCTCTTTATACGAGGAGTTTACACCCGAAGATTTTGAGCGGCTATCGCACTACATCTGTTATCAATAAGTTTTTTTACAGTTGAATCTTCCCATCAAGCAGATGAATACTTCGATCGGTCTTTTTTGCCAGACTTTCATCGTGAGTAACGATGACAAACGTATGTCCTAATTCATCACGTAAATCAAAAAACAACTGATGTAGTTCCTCTTTATTTTGCATATCCAAGCTCCCGGAAGGTTCATCTGCCAATATAACCGAAGGATTATTGATTAAGGCACGGGCCACAGCTACTCGTTGCTTTTCCCCTCCCGATAACTCATTGGGTTTATGTGTTAAACGGGCCGAAAGACCTAAGAAAGAGAGCATTTTTTCCGATTCTCTTTGAGCCTCACTCTTACTTTTCCCTCCTATCAAAGAAGGAATCATCACATTTTCAAGGGCAGTAAACTCAGGAAGTAATTGATGAAATTGAAAAACAAAACCTATATGTTGATTTCTAAAAGTCGATAAAGCATTCTCTTTTAATTTATGCACCTCAATGCCATCAATGATAATCTTTCCCTCATCCGGATGATCTAAAGTCCCAATTATTTGCAATAAGGTAGTTTTTCCTGCTCCACTAGGACCGACAATACTTACCACCTCACCTTCTGAAACTGAGAGATCAATTCCTTTTAATACTTTTAAGGTGCCAAAACTCTTAGTAATTCCTTCAAGCTGTATTTTCATAAATTAATGTCGCTTTTTCTTGTTATTAAACAATTTATTAAACCAAGCCAATAAGTTATTGTACTGTTGTACCTTTGCATAACGACGAGGCTCAGAGAATGATACTTGATCGAGAGCAGGTCCATGTTGATCAGGAAATACCACCATAAAACTATTACCATTAAAATACTTCATTAATTGAGTAGGCAATCGGTCAAAAGAGGGTTTGTATGATATATAGCCCCTACGAGCACTTATGACGACCAATAGGTGATCATAATTCACTTTATCAGAAAGTAGCAACAAATCATCCCAATCAGGAAAATCAAAGTATTCCACCCGAATAGCAGGATATTTTTTTTGCACATATCCTTGAATGTAATGTTTTGTATCGGGATGGACATAAAAATTAATCTTACAACTTAAATTGCGCCCCACTCTGCAAAGGCGTTCTACCCATTTGAAAAATCCGGGTTCAAATTCGGCTTTACTTGGAACAGCCACCACAATACGGCGTGACGTATTTACAGGCATTAAACATTTAAGAATCATTAATTGTCGGCCTGTTGCCTTCAATAAGTTTTCTGTCATGGTGCCTAAAAAGGAGTCCATTAAATTGGCTTTCCGGTGTAAACCGATGATAACCTCAGAGGCATTATACTCCTGCAATGTATGCAGAATTCCAGAAGTAATGTTCAAATCAAAACGGGCCACTGTTTCCACTTTCACATCCACAGCCGCACCAATAGCAGCTGCCCGTTCCAGTTGACGTTTTCCTTGCGCTTTTTTCGATTCAGATTGAACATCATCATTAATGACATTTAATGCAATTAAACCATTTTGTTTTTTATCATCTTTCATCACTAAAGCCATATTCATCAAATATTCAATGGTTTCAGGATTAGCAACCGGAATCAATATGTTTTCTTCTTCTTTGGGTTGACTTTCTATATCGGTAAAATCTTCTTTCATTACAAATTTACGTGCAGCTCGTTCAGTCATAACGGAACTGATGATACACGTAAAGAGAATCATAACTACCGTACCATTTAACACGTCATCATTCAATAACATTACACCGGGAGAAATCTCAATGCTGTTTCCAACAAGAACAGCAGCCAGAGTAGCTGCAGCTTGTGCATTACTTAACCCAAACATCATGGTACGCTCCTCCGTTTCCATCCCATATACCTTCTGCGTAATGAAAGCAGCCAGCCACTTGGAAAAGGTGGCAACTACCGTCATGACAACGGCAACTTTAAGTGCCTCTCCCATTTGAAATAAGGTGCGAATGTTAATAATCATTCCTACTCCAATCAAGAAATAAGGAATAAACAAAGCATTTCCTACAAATTCCAATCGATTCATCAAAGGAGAAAGATTCGGAACTAAGCGATTAAGTATCAATCCCACCATAAAAGCGCCCAAAATACCTTCCAGTCCTGCAGCTTCAAACAAACCTCCTCCTAAGAACACAAGCGACAAAACAAAGATAAACTGCATAATGTTATCTTCATACTTGCGAAAAAACCAACGAGCTACTCGAGGGAAAGTATAAACAATAATAAAAATTACAATCGCAACTTTGATAATCATAAAGATCCAAAACCACTGATCGACTTCATCGCGATACATCCCTGAAATAATCGCCAAAATTAAAAGTGCTAATGTCACTGTTATCGCTGTTGCACCAACCGAAATACTTACACTACGCAAGCGAGACAAGCCATAGCGACTGACTATAGGATAGGCTATCAATGTATGCGAGGCATACATACTGGCTAAAAGAATGGAGGTTTCCAAATTATAATCAAGAAAGGTTTGGCTGCTCCAAACACCTAATACCATAGGAATGCAAAAAGTTAGAAGACCAAAAACGACCGTCTTCATCCGATTCGTCTTAAAATCTTCCATATCCATTTCGAGCCCTCCCAAGAACATAATATAATAGAGTCCTACCTTTCCAAAAAGTTCAAAGCTACTATCTCGCTCCAAGATGTTAAAGCCATATTCACCTATCACCACACCTGCTAGAATCATACCAATGATATGCGGTATGCGTAGTCGATCAAGTAAAATAGGAGCAAAAAGAATGATGATTAAAACTAAAAAAAAGATCCATGTTGTATTTGTAATGGGTAAATCAACATTCAAGCCGAGTTGGAGATATAACATAGCGCTTCGTTTAGTACGTATAGAGGATCAATTAAAATAGTGCCATTTCTCTTTAAGATTGTCTTACTCTCTAAGAAAAGTGCAGTTTTCTACACAAAGATATCGCAATTTGTTCTATTTTTGCCAAAGAAAGACAACATTTCAAAAATGTCTTTTAATTTATTTGCATTTATTGATTATTAAAACAGAAAAAGAAGATGAAAGTAGCAATTGTTGGCGTAAGTGGGGCTGTAGGACAAGAATTTCTCCGTGTTCTGGAAGAAAGGAGTTTCCCACTCACCGAATTAGTTTTGTTTGGCTCTAAACGAAGCGCAGGTAATAAATACAAATTCAGAGGAGAAGAAATTGAGGTTAAAGAGCTGAAACACAACGATGATTTCAAAGATATTTCCATAGCTTTCACTTCAGCCGGAGGCAGTATTTCCCAAGAGTACGAAAAGACAATTACAAAGCATGGTGCGGTAATGATTGACAATTCAAGTGCTTTCCGCTTAGATGAAGATGTTCCTCTGGTTGTACCCGAGGTGAATGCAATTGATGCTAAAAACAGACCTAGAAATGTAATAGCCAATCCAAATTGCACAACCACCCAAATGGTAGTGGCTCTTAAGGCAATCCACGATGTTTCTCCTATAAAAACAGTCCATGTGGCTACTTATCAAGCAGCCAGCGGCGCAGGTGCAACAGCTATGGATGAACTTTATACGCAAGCTCGTGAATTCTTGGATAATAAACCGGTAACCGTAGATAAATTTGCTTATCAGTTGGCTTTTAATCTCATCCCTCAAATAGATGTATTTACCGATAATGGTTATACTAAGGAAGAGATGAAAATGTACAACGAAACACGCAAGATCATGCACTCTGACATCAAAGTTAGTGCTACTTGTATTCGTGTTCCTACTTTAAGAGCTCATTCTGAAGCGATATGGGTGGAAACGGAACAACCCATTTCAATTGAAGAAGCACGTAAAGCATTTACTGAGGGAGAAGGATTAGTGTTACAAGACAATCCGGCCGAAAAGGATTATCCCATGCCTTTATTTGCTTCCGGTAAAGACCCTGTGTATGTAGGTAGAATCCGTAAAGATTTAACAAATGAAAATGGATTGACTTTCTGGACAGTAGGAGATCAGATTAAGAAAGGTGCTGCATTAAATGCGGTACAAATTGCAGAATACTTAATTAAAGAGAAGAATATTTAATTAGATAACGCTCTTTGCGTTATTTTGTTATAACTTAAATGCGGAAAGCAATAGACTTCTCCGCATTTTTTTATCTTGAAAAAATTGGTTGTTATGAATCTAAAATTCACTGTTCTTTTGCTAACATTCGCTTGGATCACAACTTTTGGCCATTCCACCAATCCGGTTATTGTTGGGGCAGAACAACCTGAGGAGTACCTCCCCCTTTTACAGAATAAGCGGATAGCTTTATTAGGGAATCACACAAGCAGGATTGGAAAACAACACTTGTTAGATTATTTATTGGAAAAGCAAGTCAATGTAGTGGCTGCTTTTTCTCCTGAACATGGATTTAGAGGTACAGCTGATGCAGGAGAACTAATTAAAACCGGGGTAGATGAAAAGACCGGGGTACCTATACTCTCTTTATACGATGGCAAACATAAAAAACCCAGTGCCGCTTCCGTTTCAACATTCGATTTACTCTTGGTTGACATACAAGATGTAGGACTTCGTTTTTATACTTATTACATCGCTATGTTAAAACTCATGGATGTTTGTGCTGAATTTGATAAAAAAGTTTTAATCTTAGACAGGCCTAATCCCAATGGACATTACGTAGATGGTCCAGTTCTACAGAAAAAATACTATTCAGGAGTAGGTGCACTTCCAATTCCGGTAGTTCATGGAATGACACTGGGTGAATTAGCCTTAATGATTAATGGAGAAAAATGGCTCTCGGAAAAAAGAACTTGTAAGCTTCAAGTCATCCCTTGTAAAAATTATACGCACCAAACTGAGTATCAACTTCCTATTCCTCCCTCCCCTAACTTACCTAATATGAAAGCCATCTATCTCTACCCTTCACTTTGTTTTTTTGAAGGAACAACAGTAAGTGTTGGACGAGGCACTTCATTCCCTTTTCAAATCTTTGGACATCCTAAAATGATTAATGCCCCTTATAGTTTCACTCCTAAAAGTAAAATAGGAGCTAAAAATCCTCCCCATCTTAATCAACGTTGTTTTGGATACAGTTTAACCACTCTGAATCATCAAATAGCACGAAGTAAAGGGATAGACTTATCTTTTTTAATTCATTGTTACAACGAATTAAAAAATGAAGAGAAATTCTTTAATCCTTTATTTAACTTATTAATAGGAGTAGATTACGTACGCTCCATGATTAGTAAGGGAGCCTCAGCAGAAGAGATTAAAAATAAATGGAAAGACGATGTGGATCTTTTTAAACAACAGCGAAAACCTTATCTGTTGTATGAAGAATGAATGTAAAAAACGATAAAAAGTAAAGGCAGATAAAAATTTATCCGCCTTTACTTTCTTTATGTATAAATGAATGAAAGACTTATTGTTTAACCACCTTTTCTAATTGGATGGTGAAAATCAAAGTAGAATATCCTAGAATACTACCCGAACCTCTTTCACCATAACCACTTTGCCAAGGGATAAAAAGCTTCCATCGCTCACCCTCACGCATATGCTGTAAGGGCCATATCCATCCTGAAATGGTTTTATTTAAATGAAATCCCGCCGGCTTATCATTGATTTGCACTTCTTTTCCATCAAAATTCCCATCAAAACGTTCCTCTAAAATATTGGTTCCATGATAATACACTACAATGGAATCATTATATTCCGGGATGAGTCCTTCATTGGTTTGTATCTCTTTTTTATAGAATATTAATTGACTTTTATTTCCTTCATCAACCACCGCATAAAGGTTGGGATCGGTTTTTTCATCATAAACATTCTTCAAAGAATCAATAAAGCTCTCATTGCGAGCCTGCCAGTTATCATAACGTGAAGCCTTTTCTGTTTCTGAACAAGCAGAAAAAGAAAGCCCCCATAAAACCAAAACGAATGATATCAGTATAAAATTAATTGTTTTTTTCATGCTTTATTTAATGATTTTAACATAGAAGTCAAGCTTACTTTCTCTGATACTATTTTTTCAATATCAGCAATAGAAATACGTTCTTGTTCCATTGTATCTCTATTACGTAAAGTTACACAATTATCTTCTAAAGTTTGATGATCAACAGTAATACAATACGGAGTACCAATGGCATCTTGACGACGATAACGCCTTCCGATGGAATCTTTATCGTCATACTGACAATTGAAATGAAATTTCATTTCATCTACAATCTCCCGGGCTTTCTCCGGTAATCCATCTTTACGCACCAAGGGTAACACAGCCAATTTAACAGGAGCTATGGCAGGAGGAAATTTAAGTAGTACACGCGTTTCCCCATTTTCCAACACTTCCTCTTTATAAGCTCCAAATAAAACGCTTAAAATCAAACGGTCAACTCCTATTGAGGTCTCTACAACATAAGGAGTGTACGACTCTTTTAATTCCGGGTCATAATATTTTATGCTTTTCCCTGAAAACTTTTCATGTTGAGTCAAATCAAAATCCGTACGTGAATGGATGCCCTCTACTTCCTTGAAACCAAAAGACATATTATATTCAATATCCGTAGCGGCATTGGCATAGTGAGCCAACTTGTCGTGATCATGGAAACGATAATTCTCAGATCCAAAACCTAATGATTTGTGCCATTTCAAACGAATCTGTTTCCACTTCTCAAACCACTCCAATTCAGTGCCCGGACGAACAAAAAACTGCATCTCCATCTGTTCAAATTCACGCATACGAAAAATAAACTGACGAGCTACAATCTCATTACGAAAAGCCTTTCCAATCTGTGCAATACCAAAAGGAATTTGCATACGACCCGTCTTCTGCACATTTAGATAGTTCACAAAAATACCTTGTGCGGTTTCCGGACGAAGATAAACGGTCATAGATCCATCAGCTGTAGCTCCCATCTCCGTTTGAAACATCAGATTAAATTGACGAACCTCAGTCCAATTACGTGTACCGGATATTGGACAAGCAATTCCTTCATCGATTATTATCTGTCTGAGCTCAGTTAAATCATTCTCATTTAGCGCTTTAGCATAACGTGTATGCAAATCATCACGTTGCCTTTGATATTTCATTACACGCCCATTCGTAGTACGATATTGTTCTTCGTCAAAAGCAGCTCCAAAGCGTTTTGCTGCTTTTCCTATCTCTTTAGTCACACGATCATCGTATTTTGCAATCTGATCTTCAATCAGTACGTCAGCCCGATAACGCTTCTTTGAATCTTTATTGTCAATCAACGGATCGTTAAAAGCATCAACGTGCCCTGAAGCTTTCCAGATCGTAGGATGCATAAAAATGGCCGAATCAATACCTACGATATTCTCATTCAGAAGCACCATACTGTCCCACCAATACTTCTTGAGATTATTTTTAAGTTCAACTCCCATCTGTCCATAGTCATACACAGCACTTAATCCATCATAAAGCTCACTTGATTGAAATACAAAACCATACTCTTTACAGTGCGAAACAATCTTCTTAAAAACGTTATCTATCGCCATTTTCTTTTTCTTGTTATTTTATTCTTTTTTTTATGTGTTTTGATGTCTACTTCTTGAATCACAATATAATGTACCCTTGAAGATAAATGCAAAGTAAATGATTTTTTTCAATTTAATTTGTATTTTTGCCTTTACATCGTCATTTTTCATCAGCCACATGACGCATAGTAACATAAACATTGTTAAAAACACGAGAGGAAAGTTAATTATATGAGTGATGATTCAATAAACGTTTCACAAGAAAGTAACGAATTCATTCCACAACACACAGACGATTCAACAAAACATCATCTTTCGGGCATGTACCAAAATTGGTTTTTGGACTATGCTTCGTATGTAATTTTAGAGCGTGCTGTTCCACACATGAACGATGGGTTTAAACCGGTTCAACGCAGAATTCTTCATTCAATGAAAAGAATGGATGACGGACGCTATAATAAGGTAGCCAACATTGTGGGACACACCATGCAATTTCACCCTCACGGAGATGCATCCATTGGAGATGCCCTAGTTCAGTTAGGACAGAAAGATATACTAATTGACTGTCAAGGAAACTGGGGTAATATTCTTACAGGAGACAGTGCAGCTGCCCCTCGATATATTGAAGCTCGCTTATCGAAATTTGCCTTAGACGTGGTTTTTAATCCTAAAACCACAGAATGGAAACAATCTTATGACGGCAGAAATAAAGAACCGGAAACTTTACCTGTTAAATTCCCATTACTACTAGCTCAAGGTGCTGAAGGAATCGCCGTAGGACTTTCCTCACGAATTCTTCCACATAATTTCAATGACCTTTGCGATGCATCCATCCTGCACCTGAAAGAAAAAGAATTCTCCTTATATCCTGATTTCCAAACCGGAGGGATGATCGATGTAGAACGCTACAACGATGGCGAACGAGGGGGATCCGTTAAAGTACGAGCTAAGATTGAAAAAATAGATAACCGCACATTAGCTATTACCGAAATCCCTTTCAGCAAAACAACGAGTTCAGTGATTGACTCCATTATTCGAGCAATTGATAGGGGTAAAATAAAAATCCGAAAGGTTGATGATAACACAGCAGCCAAGGTAGAGATATTATTGCATTTGCCTCCATCTACTTCACCCGATAAAACAATTGATGCCTTATATGCTTTCACTGATTGTGAAATCAACATATCTCCTAACTGTTGTGTCATAGAAGATAATAAGCCCCACTTTCTTACAGTAAGCGATGTGCTTAAACATTCAACTCAAAACACTCTTAATCTACTTAAACAAGAGTTGGAAATAAGAAAAAGTGAATTACTGGAAAGCTTACTTTTTGCTTCACTCGAAAAAATATTCATAGAAGAGCGCATTTATAAGAAGAAAGAATTTGAAGAGGCAAAAAGTATGGATGCGGCTTGCAAGTTTGTTGATAAAAGTTTGAGCCCCTACTATCCTAACCTAAATCGTGAGGTAACGAAAGAGGATATCCTGAAGTTAATGGAAATCAAAATGGCTCGCATTTTACGATTTAACTCCGATAAGGCAAACGATTTAATTGCTAAAATGGAGAAGGAGATTGAAGACATTAACTACAAATTGATTCATATTGTAGATTACACCATTGATTGGTTTAAACAAATCAAAAAAAAATATGGTGTAAACTTTCCCCGAAAAACAGAAATACGGAGTTTTGACACCATCGAGGTAACAAAAATCGCCATTGCCAACGAGAAATTATACATCAATAGAGAAGAAGGATTTATTGGAACAGCTCTTAAAAATGCAGAATTCATTGAGAATTGTTCCAATCTGGATGATGTCATCATTTTCTATCGCGATGGTAAATATATGATAACTCCTGTAGCTGATAAAAAGTTCGTCGGCAAAAATATTTGTCATATTGCTGTGTTTAAGCGGAATGATAAACGCACCATCTATAATGTAGTTTATCGCGATGGTAAAAGTGGAACCCATTACATCAAACGCTTCAACATAACTTCCATTGTTAGGGATAGGGAATATGATCTAACGAAAGGAACTCCCGGATCTAGAATTGTCTATTTCACAGCTAATCCTAATGGTGAAGCCGAAATCATTAAGGTTACTCTCAAGCCCAATCCAAGATATCGCTTACACAGTTTAGAAAAAGATTTTAGTGAAATCTTGATTAAAGGACGCCAAGCACAAGGGAACATCCTTACTAAGCGAAATGTTAGCAAGATTGCATTAAAAGAGCGTGGAGGCTCTACATTAGGTGGTAGAAAAGTATGGTTTGATGAAGCTGTTTTCCGTCTGAATTACGAAGAAAGAGGCCGTTTTTTAGGAGAGTTCGATAGTCATGACAGAATATTAGTAGCATTAGACAATGGTGAATATTATACCACCAACTTTGATTCCACGAATCGGTATGAAACAAATATTGTAAAATTAGAAAAATTTGATCCGGAAAAGATATTCACAGCTGCTCTTTTCGATGCGAATTTAAATAACTATCCCTATTTAAAACGCTTTTGTTTTGAAGAGTTCAACAATAGGCAAAATTTTTTAGGTAACACAAAAAGTAAACTGATATTTCTAACGGATGTACACTATCCAAGAGCTAAAGTAACTTTTGGTGGAGAGGATAAAGAGCGTGATCCTTTAATAGTAGATGTGGAAGAATTCATTGCAGTAAAAGGATTCAAAGCCCGTGGAAAGAGAATCACTACGTTAGAAGTTGCAAAGATTGAAGAGATAGAGCCTATTAAACAACCCCCTAAAGAAGAAAAAGAGAAAAAGGAACAAGAGGATACTACTAATGATAAAGAGGATATCGGACAAATGAATCTTTTTTAGATAACCCGTAATAAATGGCCTATGCAGACTAAACACATTTTACTATTAGTGTTATTGTTTGGGTATCATTCAATTACACTTTCACAAGAGGTTAAGGTAGACTCACTTGAAGCTCATCGATTCGTAACCCGATCATTAATGTATGGCATAGGCTACTCCAATGTATTTGATGATTACTTATCCCCACAAGAATATAAGGGTGTAGATTTCAGAGTCTCAAGAGAAACCATGCGAATGTCAAAATTCAACCCGAATGTTTCTGTTCAAAACTTTTTTCAAGCAAATATTTCATATACACATAATAAAGTAGATAACAACAACACTTTTGCCGGATTAGTTAACTGGAATTACGGATTGCATTACCAGTTTCATTTAACGGATAACTTTAAACTTTTAGCTGGTGGGTTGGCCAATGTTAATGGAGGTTTTGTTTATAACCTTCAAAACAGTAATAATCCGGCTTCAGCCAGAGCCTATATAAACCTAGATGCGTCGGGAATGGCCATCTGGACCTTACGCATAAAAAACAAACCGATTAAACTTAGATACCAACTGAATCTTCCCGTCATGGGAGTTATGTACTCCCCTCATTATGGACAATCGTATTATGAAATTTTTTCTTTAGGAAACAAGGGAGGTGTTGTCCGCTTCACCTCACTACATAATCATCCTTCATTAAGACAAATGGTTTCATTTGATTTTCCGATAGGAAAAACACAATTACGATTAAGCTATCTTTGTGACATCCAGCAAGCTAAAGTGAATAAAATAAAAAGCCACACCTATTCCCACGTTTTCATGGTAGGTTTTGTAAAAGAAATCTATCGGATACCGGGAGGGAAAAAACGACAGAAAATAACAAATAATCCTATTCAAGCTTATTAATCAAAGGTATGCAAAGAAAAAAGCAACAATACATCTACCTTATACTAGTCAGCTTGTATTTCCTCATTTCTACCGGCTGCATTAGAGAAGATAAATACAATAATGATCCTGAAGGGAATTTTGAAGCCTTATGGAAAATCATAGACGAAGGCTACTGCTTCTTGGAATACAAACAGATCAATTGGGACTCCATTTATTATGTCTATAAGGAAAGAATTTATCCTACAATGGACGAAGAAGCCCTTTTTGAAGTCTTAGGAGATATGCTTGATGAACTTCAAGATGGACACGTTAACCTTTATTCATCAGCAAACCAGGCAAGATATTGGAATTGGTATGAAAATTATCCACGTAACTTCAGCGAGTCCATCCAAGAAGATTACTTAGGCACCAATTATAGAATAGCCGGTGGTGTAAAATACACCATATTAGATGATGGCATTGGATATCTCTATTATGGCTCTTTCATGTCCGGGTTAGGAAACAGTAATCTCGATCATATATTAGACTATCTATCCATTTGTAAAGGACTCATTGTGGATGTTAGACACAACGGAGGAGGGGTTTTAACCAATTCCACTCGTTTTGCAGCACGATTTACCAATGAAAAAAAACTGGTGGGCTACATAAAACACAAAACCGGTCCGGGACATAATAGCTTCTCCGAACCCAAGGCCATCTATGTAGAGCCAAGTAAAGGAATTCGCTGGCAAAAGAAGGCTATAGTACTGACCAATAGAAGAACTTATAGTGCTGCCAATGATTTTGTAAATAACATGCGTTACTTCCCCAATGTAACCCTACTTGGAGATAATACCGGAGGAGGATCGGGGCTTCCATTCACCTCCGAACTGCCTAATGGCTGGCGAGTTCGATACTCTGCAAGTCCTCATTTTGATGCCGAAATGAATCACATAGAATTTGGCATTGAACCGGACATTAAAATTGATATGAAGTCGGAAGATGAGGCCAAAGGGAAAGACACCCTTATTGAAGCCGCCAAAAATTTATTAAATAAAAACTAGCCCTTAAGTTTGTCAAACAAAAAATTGTTTCTATATTTGCAACGCAAAACTACAAAAGCACTTATTGCGGATGTGGCGTAATTGGTAGCCGCGCTAGACTTAGGATCTAGTGTCGAGAGACGTGAAGGTTCGAGTCCTTTCATCCGCACTTAAAGAAAGAGCATTTAATCAATCGATTAAATGCTCTTTCTTTTTACTCCTTTTGGCACCAATTAAACCCTTTTTCGACTCAAAATAAAAAATTCACTCTCTGTCCCCACTCCTACACCAATCCTGCATTTACTATGTATTTAACTGTGTTTTAGACTTTTGCATTCTTTTATAATTTTTAAAAACAGTTAATGCAAGTATTTTTTAATTTTACGCATATATATTGAAAATTCATAATTAAAGTATCGGAGGACATTTTTTATGGTAATGCGAGTATTCAACCTTTTAAATTTAGTATTTGTACTGGGAGTTCTTCCCATGATGGTCTATGGACAAGAGACCCACCAGAAGCTTAATGACAACAGTAAAGAACAGAATTTAATTCTGTACACTCCTTATACTAAAATTGCAGTGCCACCTGGGGAAATCATTGATTATAGTATTGACGTCATAAATAATTATGACAAAGTAAAAAACGCTTCTTTATCGGTATCCGGTATACCCAGAGGGTGGAAATCCGAGATCAAAGCAGGAGGATTTACCATAAGCCAGCTTTCAGTACTTCCCGACGAAAAAAAGACTTTTAATTTACAAGTTCAGGTTCCGTTAAAGGTAAACAAGGGCACTTACTATTTTTCAGTTAATGCAGGCGAATTAGGTTCTTTACCTCTGACGGTAACCATTTCCGAACAAGGAACTTTTAAAACGGAATTTACCACCACACAACCCAATATGGAAGGCAATTCCAAGTCGACTTTTACTTTTAATACTAACCTAAAAAACAGCACAGCCGACCAACAGCTCTATGCCTTAGCAGCTAACGCTCCACAAGGATGGAATGTGGTTTTCAAAGTAAATTACAAACAGGCTACATCTGCTCAAGTAGAAGCCAATAAAACAGAAAACATAACCATAGATATTACACCTCCTGCCAATGTAAAAGCAGGAACATACAAAATACCCGTATCTGCTTCAACAGGGAGCACATCAGACAAAATAGAACTAGAGGTTGTTATAACCGGTTCGTATGAAATCGCATTAACTACTCCATCCGGGAGAATCAGCTCGGATATTACAGCAGGAAGTACCAAACGTATCGACTTAATTATAAATAATTCAGGATCGGCAGAGTTAAAAGACATACAGCTTAACAGCACCAAACCAAGCGATTGGGAAGTTACTTTTGAGCCGAATAAAATTGAAGTTCTTAAAAGTGGTGAAACGGCAAACGCAACAGCTATAATTAAAGCATCAAAAAAAGCCTTACCTGGAGATTATATTGTTAAGATGGAAGCTCGAATGCCTGAAGTAAACTCAAATATTGATTTCCGAATCACGGTAGAAACATCTCTTCTTTACGGCTGGCTGGGCATAGTGATTATTCTTATAGTAATTGGCGGTATCTATTTTTTATTTCGCAAATACGGAAGGAGGTAGTTTATGAACGAACCGGTAATTGAACTGATTGGATTAACTAAAAAATATGGTCGGTCTACTGTTGTGGACAATTTAAATTTACAAATTCACAAAGGAGAAGTATTTGGTTTTCTTGGCCCAAACGGAGCAGGCAAATCGACTACTATCTTGATGATGTTAGGACTAACAGAACCAACATCAGGTATAGTTAAGGTCAGTGAAATCAATGCTACACGCTACCCTATAGAAGTTAAGCGTAAAGTAGGCTACCTACCCGAAGATGTGGGGTTTTATGAGCAAATGACAGGAATTGAAAATTTATGTTATACCGCTCAACTTAACGGAATACCAAAGGCTAAAGCATTAGAAAATGCTGTTAGTTTAATGGAGAAAGTAGGGCTGGCTGAGCAACTTAAGAAGAAAACAGGCAAATATTCTAAGGGAATGCGTCAACGTTTAGGCTTAGCCGATGTATTGATAAAGGAGCCTGAGATTATCATTCTGGATGAACCCACATCGGGAATTGACCCTGCAGGAATAAATGAATTCATAAATCTAATTCGTCATTTAAGTAAAGAAAAAGGGCTTACTGTCCTCTTCTCTTCTCATCATCTGAGCCAAGTACAACAGGTCTGCGACCGAGCCAGCTTATTACATAAAGGTAAGATTTTAGCTGTTGTAGACTTGAAAGCAGAAGAAGTCAAAGGACAAAATATAGAAGATATTTATAACCATTATTTTGAGAAAGGAGTATCATATGAACAAGGTTAGACATTCGTTTTGGATGATTGTCAATAAAGAAATCGCCGACCATCTGAGAAGCTGGCGATTCATCATTCTGGTTGCAATTATAGCATTGATATGTATAGGTTCACTTTATACGGCTCTAACCACCCTTGGAGAAACCCTTAAATCAAGTAATGCCAACAACTCATTTCTCTTTTTGAGATTATTTACTGCTTCAGACGGAACACTCCCCTCTTTCATTCTGTTTATTAGCTTCTTGGGACCCTTATTAGGTATTGCACTGGGATTCGATGCCATAAGCTCGGAACAAAGTAAGGGAACATTAAGCCGTATGCTCTCACAGCCTATATATAGAGACTATGTACTAAATGCTAAATTTGTGGCTGCTTTGCTGGTTGTAACCATTTTATTTTTTGCTCTAGGTTTTTTGATGATGGCATTTGGCTTAATTGCCATCGGTATACCACCCACAGCTGATGAATTCTTGAGGATGATTACTTTTCTATTGGTCAGTGTGCTTTATGTAGCCTTTTGGCTGAACCTCTCCATCCTTTTTTCTATTTGTTTTAAACAGGCTGCTACTTCAGCACTGGCAAGCATTGCAATCTGGTTGTTCTTTAGTGTGTTCTATGGCATGATATTAAATATTGTGGGAAAATCCATAAGCCCAAGTCCTTGGGCTACTGATACACAGATTATTGCATTTCAAAATTTCATGTTAAATCTTTTGAGAATCTCGCCTATTGAACTCTATAACGAAGTGACGAATACACTCTTACTTCCTTCTTTGCGAAGCTTAGGCCCTCTTTCAATGGAACAAGTACAAGGAGCAATTTCAAGTCCCCTTTCTGTCGGACAGAGTTTATTGGTTTCATGGCCACAGCTTATAGCATTGATTGCTCTAACTTTACTATGTTTCGGGCTCTCGTATGTATTGTTTATGCGTAGGGAAATTCGGTCTAAATAAAAAACCATAATCATTCTTTTTCTTATATTATAAAAGGACTTTAGAACAAAGACATAGAACGATAAGAAAGATAATCCGACTTCTTTCATCCATACATAAATAGCATATAATCAATTGATACTTAATTGTATTTATAAGGTTTATCAGTATAGCTGTGTCCCATTTTTACACAAAAAAATCCCTATAATACATTATCTCTTATAACAATGTTTATTAAAAATTAAAATATAATCTGTAGTGCATTACTATTTATCAATAAAAACAAATGCTATCTTTATACAAAATATGCACTGTAACTTTCCCTTTCAATACTCAAACTGAAAGAGATAACTATACCTACTACTTGAATATACACCTTACTTTAGATTCAAAGAGAGAAAAACTCTCTTAGCTTATAGAGGTGTAACTAAAAAGCGTCATAAGAGATGAAGAAAACAGCTCTACTGGTATTCATTTTGACTTTCACACAGATTTGTTCAGCACAGACCTATTTAAAAGCCAATTTAATCTATTGGTCTGTGGGTATTGTAAATGTATCTGTAGAAACCAAACTGGCAAAAAAATGGACCTTTAACTCCGATTGGGTATATTCTCCATGGAAAAGCATTAGGGGTAATCATTTTAATTTTTTACAAATAATACCTGAAGCACGATTTTATCCTAAAGGAGCTTTTAATGGTCTGTATTTTGGAGGTTATGGGGCTTTTCAAGCTTTTGATCTAACAAAATGGAATTATTGGAATACCGGACGCCATCAAGAAGGTTTGGGGCTATCTCTGGGAGCATCCATTGGATATTCATATCAAATCAACTCAAGGTTAGGTTTGGATGTATACGCAGGTGCCGGCTGGCAGGATAGTTGGTACAAAGGTTATTACACACAAACCAACGAAAAATACATTAAATGGAATGGAAGTGGAGAGTGGCTTCCCTATAAATTAGGCATAGCCATTACGTATAGATTATGATTGTATGTTTCATATTCTACTATTTACCTTTCAAATGATATCTTCACCATCTAAACTAATCATGAAATTCAACTTCTTGAGATAATCGGAACAAGAAGAGCATCATAACAATACAAAATTCGACTTGCCTTCCTGCCATAATCTGTACAGATCTTAAAAGATAACCTTATTAAAAGGGTTTCATCATGATAAAGCAGTATATTTAAATAAATTTTCGTAACTTATTGTGTGTTACGAAAAAACTATTTTTCATAAAGCAATTTTAAATATATGGGCATTCAAAAACTTCTATTCTTTTTCATACCCCTTTTAATCACATCACATTCGGGAATTTCAAATAAAAAGTATCATAACAATACCGAAACGATAAAATTTGAGACTCTTCGATCTGTTGACTTTAGTAAACAAAAAAATCCAAAGGTCTACGAATCCCCTCATGCTCTGCAATGGGTTAACTCAATTGAAAATGAGCTATGCAAGTTATATAAGGGATATGACAATGATGAGTTTTCAAAAGCATTTAAGAAAGTCTTATTGGATTCCAGCACCTTGAAGCATCCCTTTAACAAATTAAAAGATAAAGTTGAGATTTTTGATTATAACGAAGAGGGCTTTCGACTTTACTCCTACATCTGGAGTGCCGGTTCGGGCTACCTCTACAAAACATTGATACAGTATTACGACAACAATGGCAAAATCAACGTAAAAGAGCTAGATCTTTATGATGAAATGCTTTATGATACCCACAAATTTGAGCATAAAAATCAAAGCTACTATATCTTACTTTCATTTGGAAGCTATTCCGGTAAATCGTGGAGTGAGAACATACGGGTAGCCACCATTACAGATGGAGACGTAACGCTTCATAGCCACTTCTTTCCCAACCATTTTATCAAAAGGAACCTAAAAAGGAAGGATTATCTTAATATCATGTGGGATCTTGACAACGATGAAGAGGAATTTAATCTGCCTTTAAACGGCTATATTCACGACAACTGCCTGACACTTCACAACGGAAGCTCTGTAACGGCAAAAACCCTTAATCTGAAATTTGATAAACAAAAACTATCTTTCTCTTATAATGAATTAAAAAGAACACACCCTTTATTTGTTGAACCGACCGGGAAAAAAATAAAGTTTCAATTAAACCTAAACTAGCAGAGAGAGAGCTTTCAGATCACGTAAAATCAAAAGTAGTTATCGGTCTGGGAGCGAGTACCCCTCGGTCTGGGTTCAAAGGGTCGTCGGTCTGGGTTAGAAGGCCCTTCCGTCTGGGAGCGACAAAATCACCCATACAATGGGCAGAACCGACTCCTTCACCGAGTAAGCCACAGGGTATTCATTGAACTAAATGCATCACCCTAAGCAGGGATAAACAACGTTTTCGAATGAGTAGTACCTTTTATTTAATGTGTCTCCTTTGGGTTGTGATTTATTCTTTTGTTGCGATATCAAAAAAACAAACTCTAACCATCTTCTACTTCCATTGATATGATGATACTCCCAATCAGGGATCACATTAAGACACCTTTCAAGCTCTATGACATAAGGATGAGGGGATAATAGTTCCTTTTTATTGAAATATACTTTAACAACCAGACTATCTATTTCTCCCTTCTCATTAGGAAGAATTTTTAATCTTGGAACCAGACGTTTATTAGAAAGTTCCGGAAATAAATCCCAATTAAAGTTTTGTGAAACCGTTTGAAACAGTTCAACATCATTTAATGTTGACTTTCGATGAGCGTTATGGTACGTTTTTTTACCTATAACATTCCCATTTTGTACTTCATATAAGGTTTCTATTTCATAATTACGATCGAACCCCATATGATTATATCTAATCTGTTTTCCTTTGACTACTCTAAGGGTTCCTGTTAATCATGAAGCTAAAATGCGTCCCTGTTCATCTTTATAGGGTGCAAAAACAGAATCTAAAGGGATAAAAATATAGGCTCTAAAGGACATATCATAATATCTTCTAAATAAAGTTTTTCCTCTTCCATTTTCCAGGTTGCAATATATTTTCGCCAACAACTAGTAATATACCCATCTGGATAAACTTCTCTAATTTGTTGGCTGACATTCAATCTCAGAACCGAATCCACTTCTATGGGCAAACTCAACATAGCCAGCGTATCATTACCGATTACAATAAAATCACCAACCTGCCCGGTAGAATTAACCTTTAGCCATGCACAAAAAATCATTAAGAATAGAAACAGAGATCTTCTCATTGTATAACTTTTTAACTTTGCACTCTATTTTTTCAATTGAATACAAATAACTCAATACGTTTAAAGCAATCAATAAAAAAGGCTCCTCTCATTCCCCGGATTCGCTATTATTTTCACCTTCTTCATCTTCATCGACCACCTCTTCTATCTTTTCAAACAACGCTTCGACAAACCCTTTGACCCAAACCTCTTCCCCCTCTTTCACTCTTTTCTCTATCCAACTCATTGGAAAAAGAGTGATGGAAAACCTTTGATTTTGAAGGCAGAGATCTCGCCCATATTCATCCCGGATGATGGCCCAACGAAAATCACGCTCTTTATACTGAATATAATCCCCTAAGGCTAAACCCATGGATTGTAATTCATAGGTTTCCTCTGCACCAAATTCCTCTTCATCCAATACCGCTTGTAGCAATGACAGCGTCTTATTATCCTGATGAAAATCATCGATTTCCACCTCTTTAATGCCCAAGATCTGCGATACCCTTTCATAAATCTCTTTGTAATCGGAATATTTAGGTTCAAAAATCGTAGCCTTCTCCGGATTAACTTCCGTTATCGTAACAACCATCTGTTCAACTTCTTCCAAAGTCCGCATTATTTCCGGATCACTTCTTCTCTCTTGGGAGGTAGTCATCGAAAAGATAATGTAACTCCATTCATACCCCACCATATAATGAAAAATTACGATTGATTCCTCTTCAGATTCCACAGTATATTGATAAAAACTCTTCTCCTTTGCTATTTTAACCGGATAACCTTCTTTTTCTCCCCTCTGAATGACATAATTGAATACTTTATCAGCATCCGATTCTTCTTTTGGAGTAACAGATAATACACTTATTCTAATTTCAATATCATCATTTTCGGCTGTGTATAAAATAACAGTCTGCCCTTCATCTTCCCAATCGGAATAATATCTATCCGAAACTTCAATGGACTTTAAGCCATCTCCAATCTCAAATAACTTCATAGTTTTATCTATTATGCATTATTAATTCCATTTCAATTAAAGTTATACTCAACCCTTTAATTCTGATTAATTCTTTACAAGATAATCTAATTTATTTTCTTTCTCTCCATTTTTCCTATTTCTATGTAAAAATACTTCAACTCTTCAGAAGCAATTCAAGTATTTTTTTACTAACTTTAATTCCATCTCATAGTATGCCTTAATGCTGCATTAGTAACAATAAGAAAACACCCGGTATAATGAAACCCTCTTTTATAATAATTATTCCTTTGTTATTCATTGCCCTACTACCTTGTCATAGTCAAAGTAACCTCCATTTTAAATATAACTGCTCCAATGATTTTAAGGATACTATCCATTCACGAATCATTTTATTAGATCCGAATGGAAGAGAACAAAATCTCTATAATGACACGCTGAAAAAGTATACTTATAGCTTACAAGAAATAATCATTGAAGGAACCTATACCCTTAAAACTTGTTTTCGCTCCAATAAGTACGGAATCGATTCCTTAGAATATAAATTCTCAACCTATGGAAAAGAAAAAGGAATAGATATAGATGTAAGATTCATACTTGATGTTGAAAGTTATATGCATAATAAGAAATGGATCAAAAAAGAAAAACCACCACAAGGCTTTATCGAAGTTTGCAAATATTACGATCCTCCACAATCCATAGAAATTAGTTATGCTAGCCATATAAAATCAACAGATTATTATAAAGGTCCTTTCTTTATAATAAAGAATCACTCTACCGATACCATTTACGGACAATATCTACCGGGATATTTATGGGGAAGCCTTACACTATTAACCCCTGATTCCACAAAGAGAAAATCAATAATCGGTATAATTGATTATAATTTTGCACCAGAACCACCATTACTGCCTCATTCAGAAACCATAGCTTTGGTCGGATCGTTTGGGTTTTATAATAAAATGCCTAAAAGTAAATATCTCTACACCCTCCTGTTTTCAAATAAACTCCAATCTACCGGGCTATCGAAATATTTGAAAAAAGATAATTTCATTTGGTGGGCAAATTCAAAAGAATATTATAAGCTTGAGTATGAATTTGAAGTGGAATAAATCCTTATAAAAAAATTACGAATTCGATACTATATTCTGATATAAAATGGAACTTAAATAAATTGATTATCCGAAACATACACATAACAGTTATAACGCCAAAGGATGAATACAGACAAATAGCTATATATCAGATAAATAACAACACAAATACAAGAAAAACCGAAGGAATAAAGATTTTAAAAGATTATTCGGTTATATTAATATGAAACTTTCACATCGAAAGCCATATTGTGTGATTTTATGTTATACAACATTTTTAACAAAAAAATATATATATTTGCTTGTTTTTGTTTCATTATTCGTAAGTTCGTGTTCCGAATAGCTTCGAATAACTCCTAAAGGTTATGTTATATTTAAATTAATAAAACTAATTCATAAATAAAACTAATTTAGTATGTGGAAATTTCTAAAACCGGCTGAGCATAAACCAATGATTGATAGCTCAAAGATAGATTCCGAATATAAAAGACTACGCTGGCAAGTCTTTATTGGTATCTTCATTGGATATGCCGGCTATTATCTAGTACGAAAAAACTTCAGCTTGGCAATGCCCCATCTTGTGGAGCAAGGATTCGACAGAGGTGCACTTGGAGTTGCTTTATCAGCCAACGCTATTGCCTATGGTCTGTCTAAATTTTTAATGGGCGGGGTATCCGACAGGAGCAATGCCAGATACTTCTTACCGCTGGGGTTACTCTTATCTGCAGGAATAACCATATTTCTGGGTACATCGGCAGGAATATCATCTATTGTAATGATGTTTATTCTACAATTCTTAATCGGATGGTTTCAAGGAATGGGATGGCCTCCGAGTGGAAGAATTATGACTCACTGGTTTTCGATCAAAGAACGTGGTACTAAAATGTCTATATGGAATGTAGCACACAATGTAGGAGGTGGATTAATTGGACCTATGGCTGCCTATGGTACAATATGGTTTGGATCATGGCAAACAGGAACTTTCATCTTTCCGGCAGTTGTTGCAATTATAATTGCATTTATAGCATTGCTTCTTATACGGGATACCCCTCAATCATGCGGACTTCCTCCCATCGAACAATACAGGAATGACTATCCTCAACATTATAGTGAAAAATCAGAGGAAGAATTATCGACAAAAGATATATTCTTTAAGTATGTATTGAACAACAAAACTCTTTGGTTTATAGCAATAGCAAATGCTTTTATTTACTTAGTGAGATATGGCGTATTGGATTGGGCTCCTACTTATCTGAAAGAAATGAAAGGATATGATATTACGGAAATCGGATGGGCATATTCATTGTATGAATTTGCAGCCATTCCAGGAACTATTATATGTGGTATATTAAGTGATAAGGTTTTTAAAGGAAGACGCGCTATCACCACCATGATTTATATGGCGTTGGTTACCATATTTGTATTCATCTATTGGAAAAATACTCAAAGTATGCTTCTCGATAGTATCGCCCTCATCGGAATTGGATTCCTCATTTATGGCCCTGTAATGCTGATCGGTGTACATGCACTTGACTTAGCTCCTAAGAAAGCAGCCGGAACTGCAGCCGGACTCACCGGGTTCTTTGGTTACTTCTTCGGAACCGCCATATTAGCCAATATAGCTATGGGGTATATTGTAGACCATTTAGGATGGGATTCCGGCTTTATTATGTTATTAGCTGCATGTGCTTTATCCATTTTCTTTGTGGGATTAACACATAAAGATGAGAAAGACCTAATAAAAGACTAATTATTTCAGTTTATAATAATTATATCATTAAAACAAAAAACTATGATTAAACGAACCTTACAATTGGGGGTATTTTGTACGCTCATGCTTTTCGTATCGTCGTGCGAAGACAATGATACAAACAGAGTTAGGGAAGATGCCTATGAAGTGCATATAGAGCAACTTTCACCCGAAATGCAAAAAGTAAGAGATTATGTACCTAGATTTGCTGTTATTGCTCATCGCGGATCTACATTTTGGACTCCTGAAGAAACTGAGTCTTCTTATCGTTGGGCTAGAGAAATGGGAGTAGACTACCTTGAAGCAGACTTGCAAATCTCTAAAGATGGTGTTATTCTTGCATTACATGATGACAACTTGAAGAGAACAACGAATATTGAAAATGTATTTGGAGAAACTCTTCCGAAGGGTAGAAAAGACTACTATATCAATATAGGTTATAGCGAAGCAGAAGCTGAAGCAAAGGTAAAACAAGACAAAGCCAATTTTGTTCCTAATCTTACAAGTTATTATACTTATGAAGAATTACTACAACTTGACGCAGGAACATGGTTTAACGAAACCAGCATAGAACAGGCTCGCACAGGATTCAGTACTCAAAAACAATACATCTCTACTTTAGAAGACCTTGCGCAATATGCAAGAGGTAAAAAGCTTAAAAGAGATGCAAATGGAGACAGAATCTACAGAAAAGGAGTAAAACAGGAAGGTAAAACAGTTTCTACACTTGGAGGAGAGGCCGATGTTATCCAATACGAATTTGAATATGAGGACGACACAGAAGGTAATAGTGGGAACGTACCAGGTATTTATCTGGAATTCAAAGAGTCATGGCTTAACCCATCAGACTTTGAGCAACGTGTCTATGATGAGTTGGACAGACTAGACATGAATATCGTAACCAAACCGGAAAACGCAAACGAACCTTTCTATAAAGACGGAAAAGTAAATGTTGGTAATACAAACGGCAAAGTAATTCTTCAAACGTTCTCTCTTGAAAGTTTAGCCAGAGTAGCTGATGTATACAAAGGAAAAGTGCCTATGTGCTTCTTGTTTTGGAAAGGTACTGGTGCTACGGATATCAAAGATGATAGTCCTTCCGGATATGCCTCGTTCATAAATCTTGGAGTTAGGAATTTGGCTCATATCATCGGACCTTGTATTGCCGGTGCTCCCAACGACTATCCGGAACTGAATGCTCCTTGGCAAGACTATCTGATCAAAAGATCCGGAATGTTAAATCACCCGTATTCTTTCGACACACATGATCAAATGGCTAAATATTTTGGGGATTATAATTTTCAGAATACAGGAAGTGATTTATTTGAACCTCCGTATTTAGATGCAATGTTTACAAACCGCTCTGAAATGACTCTCGACTTCTTTATCAGTAAAGGTGTACGAGATACAAAAGCACCTCAAAATGTTCCTGATTCAGAAGAACTGTTAGAAAAACTGGGTTACGTTAAATAAAAAAGGATAAAACATGAAAAAGATAAAATATATAGTAGTAGCTTTCGGATTGCTCCTTTCTTCAACACACATACAAGCTCAGGATTTTGATACAGAACCTGTTATTCAGCTAAATAAAGATGAAATGAACCTCAAAATAGGAGGTAGATTTATGACGGATGCAGCATATTATAATACAGATTATTCATCTGTAAAATCAGGAGCTGCAATTGTTGATGCTCGTATACGTACTGGTTTAACTTACAAAGACTGGTACTTCTATGCAGATTTTGATTTTTCGAGAGGAGATTTCAAACAAAAAAATATGTTCTTGAAATATACTCTGCCTAATGCCAGCGAAAGTGTTAATCACAGTTTCAAAGCCGGATATTATACAGAGCCTAACAGTATGAGTCTTTTGACCAGCTTATATAGCTACCGCTTTATGACTCGTGCCGGTTCTGCCGATGCTTTAGGAGTAAAAAGATCTTTAGGACTTACTTATAAGTTCTATAATAAAATGTTTACAGCAACACAAGGAGTCTTCGCTGAAAACAAATACAACGATCAATTATCTGGTTTTCAAGGAGTCAGTGTAAGTGGACGTTGGTTATTCAGACCTATTAGCTCTGATCATGAAACTTTCCATATAGGAGCTTCTATCCGTTATGCAGATCTTCACACCGGAGAAATAGTGGATGACATCAAAATGCCATCAATTTCCATGGGAACAAATCTTCACTCTCTGGTAGATGATACTCAATATGTAAACGCTGAACTACCTTGGGCTAAAGGAGTATTAAATGTGGGAGCAGAGCTTCTATATCACAATGCTAAATTCTTTGCTCGCGGAGAATACCTATACAAAAGAGTTAGCAAAAAACGTCCTGACGAACTGCTTTTCACCAACCAATTGGGAGGAGTATGGAGCTGGACAACCTTAGAGTCATGGCAAAATGGGAACCCTCTAAGAAGTAATTCTTTCCAAGGTGCTTATGGTGAAATAGGATTTCAGATCCTAGGATCGGGATACACTTATTCAAGAGAAGAAGGTGTATTGAACGGCAACAAAGGAAAATCCCTGGAGGTAGTAGCTCGTTACAATTACACAAACCTAAATGACATAACAAAAGGTGATGTATTCTTAGAAGGTAGACAACAGTTCTATCCTAATGGAAACATTGTAGACTATCCGGCAGTTTCTACAAGTGTCGGAGGTGGTAAAATGCAATCTGTAACAATAGGTTTGAACTATGCATTCAACAGATTTGCTCAAGTAATGTTTGATTACACATACAATCGATTGGATAACGTATATTATTCACAAGATAAGAATTTCCATACCTTGCAGACAAGAGTTGCATTTTCTTTCTAAAAAATGGACTCGCTTACATAGGAATTCATTCTGTATTCAACAATTATTTAGTATTAGTCCGGCTGAAGAATTTCTGTAGCCGGACTTTTCATTTCTATAAAATTATTAATACCTTCCTAAACACTCTATTCTATTGCAAAGAAACACTATAAGTGAGCAAACAATTTTAATCTAAATCAGTCATTAGAAAATATCTGCTTTAATATATTATATCACAACTAATTACGAAGTCATAAAACTATAAAATCAGCTTGAAATGAAACACCTGAAAGGTGAAAAAACATCAACGATACTTTATTGTATTTGTGAGGTTTATTAGTATTACTGCGTTCCTAATGACCGATTTGGGTTTAATAAAATGATGATTTAATAAACTGTTCCATATAAATTTATTCTTAGAATTTCTTTCATAAGTACAGGTGATGAATATTTCCTAAGCCAAACAACTTCTTTTCTACAAATCTATAAAAAACACTTCTTTATAATCTCCTCAAAATACAATTAAATAATAATTATTACACCATATATACTTTTATAAAAATCTTTTTTCTGTTACTATTCCTCTCGATTTTTATTAAAATTATTTTTAGATGAACTAACTAAAGAATAAAAAAGATATGTATTTTTGTCCTCAATAATATACTACAAAGTTTAAATTAATCAACTATTTATCGACACGATACACTACATTAATGATTTTTTCTAAAAATTCAAATTATTATGTTATATAAAAAATTAGAACTAATAGGATTGTTCCTTTTCTTTGGAACATTTTCTGTTTTTGCACAAATGAATATAATTTTTGGAGAAGGGAAAAATGCAATAACATTCTCCCCATCCACATTAATATTTATAGACGGGGCAGCATTCATACAAGATAAATCAGATTTAAGTAATGGAGTTACCATTCCTGACGTTCGTCTAGGTTTTAAGCTGAGCTATCGCCAATGGTCTGCTAAAGTAGATGTAGGTTTTGGCAAAGGAAAAGTTTCAGCAAAGGATATCTTTTTGCAATATAATTTAAAGAAAAACTCCTACCTGAGAGTAGGACATTTTCTTGAACCTTTTGGTATAGATCATATGGAGAGTTCCAGTAATATTAAGTTCATTACTGCGAATGCATCCTCTAACATCTTCTCGCCCGGACGTAAGCTTGGATTGGAATATGTTGGTTGGAATAATATGCTCTGGTTTGCCGGAGGTATTTTTGGTGATGGCGATTCTATGTCTAACAGCAAAGAAGGAGATGATGGTTATTCTGCAACTAGTAGATTTGTTTTTACTCCATCGAGAAAAGAGGGTGCCATTTTTCACATCGGTCTAGCCGGTTCCATTAGAAAGGCTGATGCAAATGGACGCAGCAATATTGACGGAAATCTTGAAGATAACCAAAGGGACATAGGCTATAGTTCGTCCTTACTTTCCAATGTAGAAACCATAAAACCCTTATCGGTTATAGTACCTAATGCTAATTATCAAGCAAAATATGCCATAGAACTCATGGGGGCATTGGGTCCCGTCTATTTCCAAACAGAATATTTCCACTCTAACGTCCGAAGATATGATAATGCACCCACCTATCAAGCTTTAGGTGCTTATGGGCAAGTTGGTGTATTAGTAACCGGTGGAAAATACAATTATTCTGACTCTTGGGCTAGAATGGATAAACCCGGACCTAAATCCTTGGAGTTAGTTGCACGTTTTGATTATACCGGTTTAAACGACAAACATAGTGCCATTAATGGAGGGACAATGAGAGATTGGTCTCTTGCCGTTAACTACTATTTAAATAAATTTGTAATGCTTAGATTGAATTATTCTTATATGAATATGGGAGATTATAATCCTGCATTAGCCGGAGAAAATGTTCATTCTATTCAAGGACGTGTACAGGTAGTATTCTAAACTACTAATACTTAATAAGTATATACAAGATAGCCCCTTTTAGCAATGCTAAAAGGGGCTATCTCTTTTTAAAAAGTTGCATATAACAACTCAGACTAACACTACTTATTCAGCTTATAGCTTAATGCTCCTGATGGACATGCATCGATTTGTTTTATCAACTCTTCGGTTGTAGCAAATTCCGGTTTTACCCAAGGCCTATCATCTGGATTATACACCTTAGGCAATGTCTTAGTACATATTCCGGCGTGAGCACAAAGATGGGGTTGCCAAATAATAGTTAGATCTTCTGTTTTGTATTCAATTACTTTCTTAATCATATGTTTAGTATTTTTTAATGAGTGAATTCCATTCCGGATGTCTCCTTATATACGCAATGACAAAGGGGCAGAGAGGAAAAACATTGCGTCCTTGTGCTTTTATATCTAAAAGAGATTTCTCTATCAGTTCAGAAGCAACTCCTTGTCCTTCTAATTCTACGGGAGTTTCAGTATGTGTCATATATACAACCCCTTCATTATTTACAATATACTCTGCTACGGCTAATTTGTCGCCAACGTGCAATTCATACCG
>CAZFXK010000017.1:0-29967 GCA_964522975.1 uncultured Bacteroides sp.
TTAATATGGTATTTAATGACTTCAATCTTTAGATAATATAACGTATAATCTCTATTTATCGACTTTCTACTCTTTCATTAAAAAAACCCTAATAGCTGAGTATAATTGATTTTGAAACAGATTATTTCTCGGTCCCAGACCCACAAGCCTTCGGTCCCTGACTGAGAGCCCTTCGGTCTGGGACCAATCAACCCTCAGTCAGGGACCGCCTTTTAGCCTATATTATATAATGAGTTTTTAATGGTTTTCTTGATCTATTTACTAAACACTTAAAAAGAAAGCTGATTACATTTTCTAAAACTCAATACTGACAGTACTACCTTAAAAGTAGTAAACCTCTTATTTAAATCAATTAACTTTCATAATCCATACCCTTCGTATTTTTTAAGTATTTTTGCCAAGTATCTGATTGTTTTAAGAGGGAAAGTAGTATATTCATAAAATATATAACAATCAGCGTTGTATTAAATACAAGTCATTTCATTATCATTTCCGGGAAACTATAATATGCAATTCAAAAACATAATAGGACATCAAACCATAAAAAAACAACTCATTGAAGAAGTCAACGGGGGACGTATTCCACATGCTCAACTTTTTCATGGAGCAATGGGTGCCGGTACCTTCCCTTTAGCTTTAGCTTATGCACAATATATAAACTGCACACAAAAGCAAAAAGATGATTCGTGTGGGGTATGTCCTTCGTGCAAGAAAATCAGCAAGCTTATTCATCCTGATTTGCACTTCATATTTCCCATAGTAAGAAATGCAAAACAGGGGAAAAAAATTTGTGATGATTACCTTCCGGAGTGGAGAGATTTTGTAACAAAACAAATTTACTTTAACTTTCAGCATTGGCTGAATGCAATGAATGCTCAAAATTCTCAGGCAATAATTTATGCTCAGGAAAGTGATGAAATTGCCCGAAAGTTAAGTTTTAAATCAAGTGAAGGAGGTAATAAGGTTGTAATATTATGGCTTCCGGAGAAAATGCATATTGTTTTTGCCAATAAAATGCTTAAACTACTGGAGGAACCTGCGGATGAAACCGTATTACTGTTAGTTTCTGAAAATCCGGGAAACATCCTTCCAACTATTTTAAGTAGAACCCAACCTAGAATAATACCTGCCATAGACGATTCCATTATCGCTTCTACCTTAAGAGATCAATACCATATTCTACCACAACAAAGTGAAGAAATTGCCCATTTAGCAAAAGGAAACTATATAAAAGCATTAGAATCAATCCATTTAGATGATGAAAAGCAACACTTTTTTGAACTTTTCGTATCTTTAATGCGTCTTTCATATCAACGCAAAATAAAAGAGATGAAAGCGTGGAGCGAGGAGGTGGTAGAAATGGGACGAGAAAAGCAGAAAAGCTTTTTGGATTATTGCCAACACATGTTAAGGGAAAGCTTTATTCATAATTTAAATCATACTGAGCTAAATTATTTGACAGAGCAGGAAAAAAAATTCGCTAATAACTTTGCTCCTTTTATTAATGAATCAAATGTGTTTGATATGATGTATGAGCTGACTGAAGCAGCAAAGCATATTGAACAAAATGTTAATCCACGAATGGTTTTTTTCGACTTTTCATTAAAAACCATTGTGCTTATAAAACCATAAACAAAATATGTATTATAAATATAAATTAAATAATGGGAGTGGATCACTCAGCATAAAAGGGTGTTCACGATCCAATAATAAATTAAACACATACGATTGGCTTGCCGATGTTCCTGGCAATGATGAACAATGTGATTTAGTTGAAGTACAATTCAAAAACACGAGGAAAGAATTTTTTAAAAACAGTAACCATATCCCATTAAAAAAAGGAGATATTGTAGCTGTAGAATCTTCTCCCGGACACGATATTGGAACTGTTACTCTAACCGGACGCCTAATTCCTCTGCAAATGAAAAGGGTTAAACTTAAACCCAACACGGAATTTAAGCGAATCTATAGAATAGCAAAACCTACCGATTTGGAAAAACAGGTGGAATCGCAAGCAAGAGAATATCCTACCATGATTCGTGCCAGACAAATTGCAGCTAACCTCAACCTAGATATGAAAATTGGGGATGTGGAATTTCAAGGAGATGGAAATAAGGCAATCTTTTATTATATCGCAGATCAAAGGGTGGACTTTCGTCAACTCATAAAACTTCTTGCGGAAGCTTTTAGAGTTCGCATTGAAATGCGACAAATTGGAGCAAGACAAGAAGCGGGTCGCATTGGAGGCATAGGTCCTTGTGGTAGAGAACTTTGTTGTTCAACTTGGATGTCTAATTTCGTCTCTGTTTCAACTAATACGGCCAGAGTTCAAGATTTATCTTTCAACCCCCAGAAATTAGCCGGACAATGTGCTAAATTAAAATGTTGCTTAAATTATGAGTTAGATAGCTATGCTGAAGCACAAAAACTTCATCCCTCTAAAGAAGTTGAATTACACACACAATATGCCATCTATTACCACTTTAAGTCTGATTTACTGAATAATACAATAACTTATTCTACCGAAAGAAACTTAGCGGCAAACTTAGTAGAGCTATCTTGTCAACGTGCCTTTGAGGTCATAAAACTAAATCGAAGAGGAGTGAAACCCGAAAGCCTTTTAGAAGAAAAACAAATAAAAGAGGTTAAGAAAACAACAAGGGATTTATTGGAACAAGAAAGTTTAACTCGTTTCGACACTGAACAAGTACAAGAACAGGAACAAAATAAAAACAAAAAGCGAAGAGGTAAAGGAAGACGACCCTATAAAAAGAATAAAAAGGATCAGAACCAAACGAATAATAACGCAGATAAAGCGCAACAAGAGAACAACAAACCTACTGAGAGAAATTCGGTGCGTAGAAAGCCTTCAAAAAGAAGAAAACCCAGAGATACCAATCAATCCCCTAATCAAAACAGCAAAAATTAGGCATGATTAAATTCCTATTAAAAAGCAAAGTAGCGTTACTTTGCTTTCTATTTATAATGTGTACTACATCTAATGTAATATATCACTCTTTTCAATCTATAAACCCAAAAGGTTGGGAGAAACAAGATACCATTCACTTCTCCATCCCCATAGAAACAGAAGAGCAACTTCTTCTGGAAATAGAAATCAGACATATTACTGATTATAAGTACAAAGAGTTAAAATTAGCTTTAACTCATAACTTAATGGACTCTACAACGACAAAAACCGACTCACTATCCATTACATTAGCAAATGACGAAGGACGATGGAAAGGCATTGGTATTGGCTCTATCTTTCAGATAAAAGACACATTATGCATTACTAACCGTACATTTCCCGGTAATTATAAGATTGATATCTCTCATTTAATGCAAAAGGAATCCATTCCCGGAATTCACGATATCGGAGTTAGAATAACCACCTTACAATCACCTGTATCTAGAAGCATCAATTCTCAAAAAGACAAATAGCAAAATGGTAAACCCCCATAAAGAAGACCCCCCATAACTAAAAAAGGGCAAAGGAATACCTATAACCGGTGTAATTCCTAATACCATACCAATATTCACAAAGAGATGAAAGAAGATAATACTTATTACGGAATAACCGTAGACTCTACCAAAAGCATCAGTTTGTCTTTCCGCTAAAAAAATTAAACGTAGGAGTAAAATTAAAAATAGAACTAAAACCGCTGAAGCTCCTAAAAAACCTTGCTCTTCACCAACGGTACAAAAGATGAAATCTGTATCTTGTTCCGGAACATATTTTAGCTTAGTTTGCGTTCCGTTCAAAAAACCTTTTCCTTTAAGTCCGCCTGAACCTATAGCTATTTTAGACTGATTTACATTATACCCCGCTCCCCTGAGATCTTCTTTCATACCTAAAGCGATCTCTATTCTATTCCGTTGGTGATTTTCTAAAATATTATTAAAAACATAGTCACTGGAAAAAAGAAAAAGGATAGAAAAAACCGTAAATAATGAGATAAATAGAAAACTTGATCTACGCTCTTTGATATAGAGAGCTAAGAGATGAATGGCCAAAACCAAATTGATGACCACCAATATATTCACCAAATTAATGGAATATAAATATTCAGATATAATAAAAGAACAACCCAAAACCAATAAAGAAGTTCCCCAAACTACTCTGATTAGTTTACCTCGCTTCTCATAGAGCCATAACATTCCACTGACAACTAGTAAGATAATCATCAAAACTAAAAACTCTCCTAGAGGGGTTATTCCATTTGCAAGATATACTTGATCATATTTTATTCCTACAATGAAAAATAGGATTGCACAAAACCCGGAAAATAAAACAGCTCCCGGCATTCCTTCACGATACAAGACCAAGAAAAAAGCAAAATAGACCAAGGCAGACCCGGTTTCTTTCTGCAATATAATTAAGATTACAGGTAATAGGATAATGCCCAGTAAGACTAAAAAGTCCTTCCACTTTTTCATAGAGAAGGAATATCGATTAATATATTTAGCCAAGGCAAGAGCAGTAGCAAACTTAGCAAACTCGGCAGGCTGAACACTTAATTGCCCTATTTGAATCCAAGACTTAGATCCCTTGATGTCTTCTGCAACAAAAATGGTTACAATAAGTAATAGAATCATCCCTCCATAAATCAAGTATGCAAAAACATCATAGATACTGTCGTCTAGCATTAAAATAACAAAAGCCACCCCTAAAGCACAAATCATCCAGATAAATTGCTTTCCTGAGCGTGTTGTAAAATCCAACAAATCCGGATTTCCATACTCATAGCTCGCTCCACAGATACTTATCCAACCTAAAACAATTAAGATCAAATAAAGTACTACTGTTATCCAATCTATTGAAGCCCAAGTATTAGTCCTATTTCTTTCTCTTATATTCATCAGGAATCAAATTAAAACCTCTAATATAATCCAATAGATATTGTCTACTTTCATCAATATAGCCATTAAGGTATTTTTCTATAATCATTGCACCTATAGGCACACCCCACGTAGCTCCAAATCCTCCATGTTCAACATAAACGGCAACCGCTATTTTAGGATTCTCTTTAGGAGCAAATCCCATAAAAACAGAATGATCTTTTCCTCTATTTTGTGCAGTACCTGTCTTGCCACAAATCTCCAATCCCGGTATATTCGCCCTTCTACACGTAGCACCATAAGGACTACCTATGACAGCTCCACGCATACCCTCTTTAACATATTGATAATATTGTTGATCTATTCCCGTATATCTTTTATGATTATAGACTTCATCCAATTCGCCCCTATCTATATGCTTTACAATATGAGGAGTAATAAAATAGCCTTCATTTGCAACAGTTGCCGCCAGATTGGCCATCTGTACAGGAGTTAATAAAATCTCTCCCTGTCCAATGGCTGTATGGATGATACGCAATCCACCCCATCTATTTTCTCCATATATCTTATCGTACAATGACGCATTGGGAATTAAGCCTCTCTTCTCTCCAGGAAGATCAACCCCTAAGGCATAACCTAATCCCATATTGACCATATGATCTCGCCAAACATTAAGTGCTTGAGTTGGTGAATTATACTTTGCATTATCTATCATACGATACAATCCCCAACAATAGAAAGAATTACAGGAGGTAGAAATGGAATGTACAAATGGAATGGGAGATCCATGCCCGTGACATCCTACCCGAAGCCCGGGTACAACAAAACCAAAATGACAAGGGAAACTAGTATTTACATCTATGATTTTTTCTTGTAGAAAAACAAGTCCTTGTGCCACTTTAAAGGTTGAAGCCGGAGGATAAGCCGCCATCAATGCTCTGTTAAATAAAGGTTTTTGAGGATCTAGTTGCAGATTTCTATGATTCACCCCTCGTTCTCTACCAACAATTAAAAGTGAAGGGTCATAAGAAGGAGAAGAAACCATACAAAGAATTTCACCCGTTTCAGGTTCAATGGCAACAACACTTCCCATTTTCCCCTGCAGCAACTCTTCAGCCAATAACTGCAAATTAATATCGATACTCAATGTTAGATCTTTACCGGCAATGGGTTTTTTATCGTGCTGCCCCTCCTCATACTTCCCTTGAATCCTACCATGAGCATCTCTCAATAAAACTTCTACTCCTTTTTCTCCACGCAGATCTTCCTCATAAGAACGTTCTACTCCTTGCTTTCCAATATAATCACCCCGCCTGTAATAATCATCTTGCTCCAGTTCACGAGGAGAAACCTCACCAATGTCCCCCAGCACGTGAGCTGAAGAGGCATAGCTATATCTCCGGACCGTTCTTCGTTCAACATAAAATCCGGGAAATTTAAATAACTTTTCTTGAAAAACGCCCATCTCCTCAGCTGATAGCTGAGTCATAAAAACTTGCTGTGTGTAGGTAGAATAGCCGGGATTAAGCTTTTTATTTTTCACATTTTCCATCCTTTGATGAAAGAAGTCCAACGAGATGTTCAAGGTTCTACAAAAATCAAGTGTATCTAAGTCCTCAACCTCCAAAGGGACAAAGATTACATCATAAGAGGGCTGATTATACACCAACAAGTCGCCATTTCTATCATAAATTGCACCTCTTGAAGGATGCAAAACTTTATAAAAAAAGGCATTACTTTCTGCGTTTTTTTTAAACTTCTCAGTAGCTATCTGCAAATTAAATAAGCGGAAAATAAAAATAAGAATGGTAAAAAAAATGATTCCACCAATTATAAACCTTCTGTTTTCAAGTGAAATATTTTTCTTCATGTTTGTTTACTTATCCCTTCAAGTCCTTTAATACAAATCAAAGTTAACAACGAGCTTAAGAGAACCCGTAAGAACATCTCTTTTATACTTAAAAAAGAGAAATATTCAATTCCAACCAAGACAAAATGATGAATAAGAATACCCGAAATAAGATATCTCAAAAAAGGCCACCTTCCCATTGCTCTTGCAGAGGGTTTAAATACATCCAGATTATCCCGTATTGAAAAAAAGCGCAAGAGTATGGGTTGTAAAAAAGCTAATAAAACGGTAGCAATGGCATTCATACCAGCTGTATTAGAAAACATATCAACAGCTAGCCCTAAAAAAAAGCCCCATAATAAAATACCATTACGCGAAACATCTGACTGGAATTTTAGTATTACATAAATATATAAAAAAGGAGTGGCATATCCTGCAATATGAATATGATTCAAAATTAGGACCTGAAGTAATACAAGCCCCACACACCAAGCTAACCTATTTAATCCTTCTTTCATGAAATTATCGATCTACCGAACCTTCTAAATCCCTTTGCTCCTTTTGATTT
The DNA here is from genome assembly GCA_964522975.1 of uncultured Bacteroides sp. Lineage (GTDB taxonomy): Bacteria > Bacteroidota > Bacteroidia > Bacteroidales > Bacteroidaceae > Bacteroides_E. Next base: position 7,257 of record CAZFXK010000017.1, read on the forward strand.
AGATTCTCAATGACACGGACATTACCTAATGTTCCAAAATTAGAAGCCAATCTGACTTTTAACATATAGGATAAACCATCTTCAGAATCTAACATATCGTCAACCATACCTACCATAAGTCCCTCTGGAAAAACAGCAGAATACCCACTGGTAACAATGGTATCACCCAAACTAAACTTGGCATGACGAGGTAAATCTGCTAAAAAGGCATGTTGAGCATCACCCGGTCTCCAGTATAAATGCCCAAAATACTGACTATCTTTAATTTTACAACTCAAATTAGATAGACTATTTAACAAAGATATCACAACAGAATAGTGACTTGAGGTTTTATAAACAATGCCAACTACACCATTCCCATCAATCACTCCCATCTCCGGTTTAATTCCATCTATTGAGCCTTTATCCAGAGTTATGAAATTATTAACTTGTGTCAAGCTGTTATTAATAACATACGCCTTATATAATCTATAATTAGATAAGGAATCATGTTTAAAAAAATCATCAGAATCAATGAGTTGTTGCCGATGTTGATTTGCTAATTGTTGCTCTAAAAAAACATTTCTATCTAATAAATCATCATTAACTGATTGTAGATGGAAATAGGAAACAACCTTACTTGACAACTCATATACCTTGCCGGTTACCGCATTAGCAGAAGTAAAAAAGATGCTATGCTGATAATTATTGTATTTAAACAATAAAACAAAACTGGCTACCTCCAATAAAATAAAGAGAAACCAGTAATTGTATTTAATGAGAAAATCAAGTAAGTTGCGCATAATAAAGTTTATCCCCTATTCACCAATCAAAGAGTGAATCAGTAAATCATCTCATCAAGAATGAAAACTTATCTACATTTTTCAATGCTATTCCCAAGCCTTTAGCTACTGACTGTAAAGGATCCTCTGCAATATGAAAAGGAATATTTATTTTATCCATCAAACGTTTATCTAATCCTCTTAATAAGGCACCTCCACCGGCTAAATAAATTCCATTATGTACAATATCAGCATACAGCTCCGGAGGAGTATTTTCTAAAGCATTTAATATCGCTGTTTCTATCTTGGAGATAGATTTCTCCAAACAATGAGCTACTTCTTGATAACATACCGGAATTTCCATTGGTAAAGCCGTTATCCTATTAGGACCATGAACGATATAATCTTCCGGAGCATCATTCTCTAAGTCGGTCAGTGCAGCCCCTACATTGATTTTGATACGCTCGGCCATACGTTCACTCACTTTTACGTTGTGTTGACGATTCATATACTCTTGAATATCCGAGGTAAAATCATCCCCGGCAATACGAATCGAGTTGTTTGACACAATTCCACCCAAAGATATAACAGCTATCTCCGTAGAACCTCCACCTATGTCTACAATCATATTCCCTTCAGGAATCTCTACATCAATACCTATTCCCAATGCGGCAGCCATAGGCTCAAACAGTAGATAGACATCCCGCCCACCTGCGTGTTCAGCCGAATCACGTACAGCACGGAGTTCAACTTCAGTACTTCCCGAAGGAACTCCAATAACCATTCTAAGAGAGGGTGAGAATAAACGACGACGTGAATTCACCATTTTTATCATTCCACGAATCATTTGTTCACAAGCATAAAAATCAGCAATGACACCATCACGCAAAGGACGTATCGTGCGAATCTTATCATGTGTTTTTTCGTGCATCATCTTTGCCTTAGCACCTACAGCAATCATTTTGTCTGTCCGGCGATCTAAAGCCACAACGGAAGGCTCATCTACAATAATCTTACCCCCATTCAAAATCAGGGTATTTGCAGTGCCCAAATCCATTGCTATTTCTTGTGTGAAAGAAAAAAATCCCATATCATTGGTTGTATTTATACTGAATACTTTATTTAAAAAGTATCAATAGGTCTGTTTTTAATGTTTAAAATGTCTAATCCCGGTTACTACCATTGAAATTCCATTTTCATTACAATAATCAATGCTTAAGTTGTCACGAATGGAACCTCCCGGCTGAATAACTGCAGTTACACCGGCTTTATGTGCTATTTCAACACAATCAGGGAAAGGAAAGAATGCATCCGAAGCCATGACAGCACCCTTCAAGTCAAAATCAAACGAACGAGCTTTTTCAATGGCCTGCTTTAGTGCGTCAACCCGTGAAGTCTGCCCTACACCACTCGCTAGAAGCTGTCCATTTTTAGCTAACACAATGGCATTAGACTTACTGTTCTTTACAATTTTATTTGCAAATAGCAGATCTGAAATTTCTTGCTGTGTAGGTTCTTTATCGGTTACAACCGTTAGATCTTCAACAGTCTCAATTTTCAAATCTCTCTCTTGAACTAAAACTCCATTCAACAAAGAGCGAAACTGCTTATGAGGCAATTGAGTGTCTTTTCTAACCAAAATAATTCGATTTTTCTTTTGCCCTAACACCTCAAGAGCATCGACATCATAATCCGGAGCTATGATAACTTCAAAAAAGATCTCATTAATAGCTCCGGCAGTTTCTTTATCAATAACTCCATTTGTAATCAATACACCTCCAAAAGCTGAAACCGGATCACCTGCTAAGGCATCCTTCCAGGCCTCTAAAACAGTTGGACGAGACGCTAATCCACAAGCATTATTATGTTTCAAAATAGCAAAAGTCAAATCATCAAACTCATCAATCAACTCAACTGCAGCATTAATGTCTAACAAATTATTATATGAAATCTCTTTTCCATGAATCTGATCAAAAACTTCATCAAGCTTACCATAGAAGAAACCTTTTTGATGAGGATTCTCACCATATCGCAAAGATTTTTGGTTATCAAAGGCACCACGGAAAGCAGATCCCTGCCCATTATCAAAATAATTAAAGATTGTCGAATCGTAATAAGAAGAAACGGCAAATGCTTCTTTGGCCATCCAACGACGTTCTTCTATTGAAGTTGTTGCTCCGTGCTCCATCAGCATATCCAGAAAAGGTTTATATTGATCTTGAGAAGCTACGATAAGTACATCCTTATAGTTTTTTGCAGCTGCACGAATTAAAGAAATACCACCTATGTCTATCTTCTCAATGATATCTGCCTCACTTGCTTTTGAAGCAACGGTTGCCTCAAATGGATATAGGTCGACAATCACCAAATCTATTTCCGGAATCTCATATTTGTCAATCTGTTGAAGATCTTGCTCGTTATCTCTTCTACAAAGAATTCCACCAAACACTTTGGGGTGTAAGGTTTTCACTCTTCCCCCTAGAATAGAGGGATATGAGGTTAAATCCTCTACCGCACGACAAGGGATTCCCATGGATTCTATAAATTGACGAGTACCTCCGGTTGACAAAAACTCTACTCCTTCAGCATGGAGCTTATTGATAATATCATCTAACCCCTCTTTATGATAAACAGAGACTAAAGCCGTTTTGATTTTTTTTAATTCAGACATTTAATTGCATATTAAGTGATTGATGTGCAAAGTTACAAAATATTGTTTTTATTCTTTATATAATACCTATCAAATCTAAACAAAAAAGTGCTAGTCAAAAAGAGACTAACACTTTTTATAATAATAAGATACAAACAGACTTCTACCAAATAGAAACTCTCTTTTCCGGAGCAATATACATAGGGTCTTTTTCTGTAATTCCAAAGGCATCATACCACGTACTGATATGTGGCAAAGCTCCATTAACCCTCCATTCTCCTAAAGAGTGTGGATCGATTTTTGTTAAACGTAATATCTCTTCGGGACGAATATTACCGGCCCATACATTAGCATAAGCCAAGAAAAAACGCTGCTCCGGTGTAAAACCATCTTTATCTTCTAACGCCTTGGCTTTTGTTGCGTTTTTAAATGCCTGATAAGAAACTTGTAAACCACCATGATCTGCAATATTCTCTCCTAAAGTGAATTCTCCATTGGCATAAACACCTTCAGCAACTTCAATAGCATTAAAGAAGTCAATCATTACTTGAGCTCTTTGCTTGAAATTTTCTGCATCTTCATCCGTCCACCAATCTTTTAAGTTTCCTTCTTTATCATATTGACGCCCTTGATCATCAAAACCATGAGTCATTTCATGTCCTATAACCACTCCAATCGCTCCATAATTAAAAGCATCATCGGCATTCATATCAAAGAAAGGGTATTGTAAAATACCAGCAGGGAAACAAATCTCATTGGTTGTTGGATTATAATAAGCATTAACGGTTTGCGGGTTCATAAACCATTCGTTAGGATCAACCGGATTGCCGGCTTTAGCAATCATTTCAGCATGCTCCCACTCACTGGCTCGCTTAATATTAGCCCAATAACTATCATCCAATATAGTTAAAGATGAATAGTCTTTCCATTTATCGGGATAACCTATTTTTACATGAAATGTTTCCAGTTTTTCAAGCGCTTTCTTCTTTGTATCTTCACTCATCCAAGCCAAACCCTGAATACGCTCTCCTAATGCTTCTTGTAGATTACCTACCAATTCCAACATGCGTTTCTTTGCTTCTTCAGGAAAATACTTCTCTACATACATTTGACCTACTGCTTCACCTAACGCTCCATTGACAGATGATACTGCACGCTTCCATCGAGGCTGCAATTCCTTCGTTCCGGACATGGTTTCACCATAAAACGCAAAGTTTTGATTTACAAAATCATCACTTAGATAATTAGCCGCAGCATTAATTAAATTCCATTGTAAATAGGCTATTTGTTTATCTAATGGTTCAGTATGAATTAATTGACAAACTGTTTTTATTACTTCAGGTTGGCCTACATTAATTTCTTGAATGGAAGACAAACCTATCGTAGCTAAAAAAGAATCCCAATCAAAGGGTGAATAATCCTCCTTAATTACATCTATGCTAAATTTATTGTAATTGGCATAAGGATCACGTAATTCAACACGTGAACGAGAGACCTTAGCTAATGTCATTTCAATATCCATAACCGCTTTTTGAGCTTTAATAGCCTCATCCTCACTAAATCCAGCCAACTGAAACATTTTTGATATATGTTCCTCATATGCAGTGCGAATGGCTTTTATGGATTCTTCCTCCTCTAGATAATAGTCACGCTCTCCCATCCCCAAACCTCCTTGATAGGTCTGTGCAATATTCATTGAGCTATTCATGTCGTCAGCTCCCACAATTAGATAGAAGTAAGGAAATATACCTCTCTTCTGCATTTCTGCCAATGTAGTATAAATTTCTTGCCTATCTGTAATTTGAGCTAACTTCTCCAAATCTGCTCTTATGGGCTCTACCCCTTCAGCATTCAATTTTTCCTCGTTCATAACCGCATTATATAAATCGCCTACTTTTTGAGCTATGCTACCAGACTCATGGGGTTCTTTAGCTAAACCGGTAATTAACTCGTGAAGTTGTTCTCTGTTATTCTCTGCCAATAAATCAAAGGAACCAAAACGCGAATACTCATCCGTTAACGGATTATTTTTCATCCAACCCCCACACGCATACTGATAAAAATCAGTTCCTGCCAATGCGGTAGTATCTAAATTGTCTAAATGAATACCTGAGGTATAAACTGTATTCTTTTGTGAATTGCAACTTGTTGTCATTAATCCAAAAGCTAACACGGGTAAATAAATTTTAAATTTCATATTTCATCAATTAAATCTCATTATATTCTGATAATTCCATAAAAGCAATTTCCCAATTACTTTCTATTTTTTCATACTCTTTCTTTAACTGTTCATATTTCATAAACAAAGAGGCATCAGATGCATTCTCCGGAATAACCATTTGTTGTTCCAACGTCTTAAGCTTACCGTTTAATGAATCCATTTCTTTTTCCAACGTTTTTACTTCTCGTTCTAAACGCTTTAACTGCCGATTTTGTTCTTTTTGTTCCTCATAATCCAATTTAACCTGGGTGTTGGATTCTTCTTCAATATTTTTTTTATTCTTCTGCTTCTCTTCTCTTTGTAGTTCATTTAGACTCTCAATCCTTTTCTTCTGCAAAAAATCATAAATTCCACCTAAATGCTCAACTACTTTCTCATTGCCAAACTCATAAATCTTAGAAACTAAACCATCCAAAAAGTCACGATCGTGACTTACCACAATGACCGTTCCTTCAAAATCCTTAATAGCTTCCTTCAGCACATCTTTTGAACGTATATCCAAATGATTGGTAGGCTCATCTAATATTAAGAAATTTACAGGTTCTAGCAGTAGTTTGACCATTGCCAACCGACTTCTTTCTCCTCCTGACAAAACCTTAACTTTCTTATCGGATGCTTCTCCTCCAAACATGAAAGAGCCCAAAATATTACGAATTTTAAGCCTGACATCTCCTACAGCAACTCGATCAATGGTTTCAAAAACGGTATATTCTTCATTCAATAATTGAGCTTGATTCTGGGCAAAATAGCCTATTTCTACATTATGCCCTACTTTTAAATTCCCTTCAAACGGAATTTCATCCATTATGCATTTAACCAACGTAGATTTTCCTTCTCCATTTTTTCCCACAAAAGCCACCTTATCACCCCGATTGATCGTGAAATTTACATTGTCAAAGATTAAATGATCTCCATAAGACTTCTTTACATCCTTACAGATTAAAGGGAAGTCACCACTACGATGAACCGGGGGAAACTTAAGTCTCAATCTGGAACCGTCAATCTCATCTACTTCAATGCGTTCAAGCTTTTCCAATTGCTTTATACGACTTTGTACCTGTACAGCTTTTGAAGCCTGATATCTAAAACGATCAATAAAAGCCTCCGTCTCTTGTATCTGTTTCTGCTGATTGTCATACGCACGCAACTGCTGTTCTCTACGTTCTTTTCTCAATTTAAGAAACTCATCGTACTTTGCTTTATAGTCATAAATTTGACCACAAGAAATTTCAATAGTTCGATTGGTTACACGATTTATAAAAGCTCTATCGTGACTAACCAAGACAACAGCATTGGCCTGAGTTGTTAAGAAAACCTCTAACCATTCAATACTCTCAATATCTAAATGATTGGTAGGCTCATCCAAAAGGAGCACATCCGGACGTTGAAGTAATATTTTAGCCAATTCAATACGCATACGCCATCCTCCACTGAATTCTTTTGTTGGACGGTAAAAATCCGATCGTTCGAAGCCCAATCCAAGCAGAGTTTTCTCAATATCACCCTCATAACTGGTGCCACCTATCATTAAATAGTGTTCATTAGCTTGGGTAAACCGCTCAATGAGTTGATGATAGCTCTCACTTTCATAATCGGTTCGTTCCGCCATCTCAACAGTCATTCGCTCCAACTCATTTTTTAGTTCAAGAACAGAACCAAAAGCCAACTTTACCTCTTCCATTACCGTGCGATCATCAGCCAACTTCATTACTTGAGGCAAATAACCTATGGTTGTATCTTTAGGTATGGCAACTCTTCCACCGGAAGGATTCTGAATCCCGGCAATGATTTTCAACATTGTAGATTTACCTGCCCCATTGTTCCCCACTAAAGCAATTTTATCTTTCTCATTGATAACATAAGATACATCACTAAACAAGGGTTGAGCATTAAACTCTACTTTTAATTTTTCAACAGATATCACTTTTCTATTTTTCTTCTAGGCTTTGCCCTCTTTTTTAATATTCAAAAGAGCTACAAAGATAGGAATATAAGACGAGTTCAAATATAAGAAGTGAAGAAAAAATAGTAGAATAAAGACTTAGTACAATATATAATCCAACAAATAAAGTGTTAAATATAATATTTTACAGAATAAATGAAAGCCACTATTTCCCATCAATGAGATAAAACTATAAAAAGGAAAGCCTGCTCCACAACTAAGGAAACAGGCTTATTCTTAAAACTCATACAGTATTCTATTCTTCCATCAATGAGAGATAATAGCTTTTAACATCCGTCCAATGATAATAAGGTAAAATGTCACTTTTTAAGGGAGGAATTTTCACCTCCTTCTCATTGTGTAAAAATTTAACTAAAATATCATCTGACTTCTCTTTTTTATAAAATACAATTTGTACGTTAGCAGCCATCGGTGATACTTTAAAACTAGACCAGGCTTTATAAAACTCAACAGGTTCATAAACACTATTATAACCATTTTCAATATGCAAGAACGCTATTAATGGAATGATATTTCCATCGTGTCCAAAACGAAATGCTGCTCCTTTAGCATTTGAAGCAATTACTTCATCTGCTCTATTAATAATATCTTTGACTAATGGAATGGCATTTTTATTCATTATTCCTTTACTTTTCGCCGAAGGGCCATCACCTACATAGAATCTATAATTAAAACATTGCCATAGATCAAACAATTCTTGTTTCTCAAAAAGATCGTAGAATGATAGATTTGTTTCCATATTTTGCATATCACTCGCAATCAAAAAGAATCCCCACATTACATCATGAGGATGTACCTTCTCAATAATATATCTTTGATCGGAAAATAAAGAATTAATTAGACGATCCGGATTAGTGTGTTTTTCTTCAAACTTTCTATACTCCTCTTTCCAACTGTTTTCACGAAAATAACTAGCTTCTTTTGTACGATGACTAAGATATCTAACATGTTTCCTACTAGCTTCACGTGTTATATCCAACTTTGGATTGATCTCTTTTAATCGTTCACAGAAAGCATCCATACTCATAGCGCAACGAACTACCATTGTTGAATGTGCTTCCATCTTTGCGTTATCAGAAAAAACTTCAGGATAAGACTCATACATACGCCCGGCAATATTTTTTTGTTGACGAACACCCAATGGAGATAAATCCCCTCCGCGTCCATCCGCTTCTATCCACACTTTTTCCAATCTATTATAGACATCTAAACCTAATGCTGTTAATGCATCATTTTCTTTGGCATCCATTAACAAATCTAATACCCACTTATAATCACGATCATGAACTAAATAGCGAGATCCATGTCGACCAAAATGACTTATGTAAAAAGGCTTATATCCTTTTGGAGAAGGTGTTTCAGGTTTTATCTCATGCTCAGGGTAGGCATAGTATACTCCTCCAGTTTTCTCTATGGTCTCAAAAACCTCTTCTTTTGTTGTCTGGGCTGTAATAAATCCACAGACTATAAAAAACACAATTAATAAAAAGCTTTGTTTTTTCATTTTTTAAATTATATATTTTTTTGTTAATGCGTTGTTCTTCAGCATAATCTAAATTCTGAATCAGATTAAGATTCACAATAAATTCATCTTGAGGTATAGCAGTAAAATCACACTTATTATTCACATCTTTCCCAATAAGGTTTCCCCACAAATTCATTACTTCCAATAGAGTTAGAATCAACCAGATAAGCAATCAAGTTATTCGGCTAATTGATGTTTTCTCATATCAATCATGAAGCTTGAATCAAAATTATATCGATTATATTCTTCATGAAAATGAATGAAAAATGATTATTTATTCAAAGGTAATTATATTGTAATTAATAGTTATAAAACCTATAAAAAAATTCAGTAATTATGAATAACAATGGATTCCAAAACAAGATCGACTGCATATTGGTGTTCAGCCATTATAACAAATGATTTATATAATGCTAAAGCTCTATTTTTGCCGGTCTGGGTTAAAAGGCGAGTCGGTCTGGGTTAAACCTATCATCGGTCTGGGAGAGACTTACGCTAGGTCTGGGACCGATGATCTTCCCATATTAAACTGTTATTTCCTTTTTTGCTCTATAGGAGATAAAGAACAAGCCCTTTGGTAGAATGGAAGAATATTAATTATCAGATTATTCTTTACAAATCGAGTCCTTTTTTATATGCGTTTTTGAAAATTTAGCCCTAATAAATACTATTGTCATCCATTTCCAAATCGGTGAAGTCAATTAACTTTATACACATAGATCTTATCTCTCCCCCCCACACCATTATATTTATTAATAGATAAGAGTCTGAAAGCTTTATCATGCTTTACACCATAATGTGGTCCATAATATCGAAAAAATACAAGGAGTATTCTAACGCTTTAACATCCTCATTCTGTGAAAAAACATTATAGTCGTTATTCTCATAATAACTGTCTTGTTCTGGAATAGCGTGACACAAAAAAGGGAAACTCCAACTCAATGAAGTTTCCCTTTTCCTTTATTTATTTAACCCTTAGAATAATTTCTCAGGATACTCACCCGCATCAATCAATGACTGAATTTTTGTAACCACACCAGATCTATCATCTGCATAAGTCACTCCAAACCATTTACTTTCGGTATCAAGCACTTTTACATTAGCAATTCCTTCTTGAATTAAATCATTGATTACAATGGGAATAAAAAATTCCGCTTTAGGATTTTCTAGTTCTTTCTTTAAGAAATCCACAAAATAATCCTCCGAATGACTGAAATAGTCAGGCGTGAATCCCCACATATTCATGGAAACAGGTGTGTTATCATCTATCACCACCGTTTTACCATTTTCATCCTTAAATTGAACTTTTCCATCAATACGCTCAATGGATGTACGTTCAACAACCGTAGTCAGATAACCCTCCGCATTGGTTTCACAGACTCCACGTGCCACAGAACCACTATCAGAAAGCGTATTCCCTACACGATATCCCACCATACAATATTCATCTTTTTTCCCTTCCATTTTCTTTAGCTCTCCGGCCAAAACCTCGAAGCTATTACGTCCGTAGAAATCATCAGCATTAATGACAGCAAAAGGTTCATTGATAACCGATTTACCCATCAATACAGCATGATTTGTACCCCATGGTTTTACCCGATCTGTAGGAGCAGTAAACCCTTCCGGCAAATCATTGATGTCCTGATAAACCAATTCTGTAGGAATATGATTTTCATACTTCTTTAAAACAATTTCCTTAAAATCATTTTCAAAGTCCTTACGGATTACAAAGACTATCTTTCCAAATCCGGCACGAATAGCATCATATATGGAGTAATCCATAATAGTTTCGCCATTAGGTCCTAATCCATCTAACTGTTTAAGTCCCCCATATCTGCTTCCCATACCTGCAGCTAAAACAAATAAAGTTGGTTTCATTGTAACGTATTTTTGTAATAAAGTAAATAATTCACACACAAAGATATGAAACTAATGACAAAATGTTAGTGATAAATCAGGAAAAGAATAGTAATATTCGGTCAAAATGGATAACCAATAGCAAAATGAACCCCTAAACTATCTTTGAATCTCTCAATATTATAGTACCCACTTTTTGACGTTTTATAAGGATTATGTATAGCAACTCCACAATCAAGACGAATGACTAAAAAGTCCAAATCATATCTAAGTCCCAACCCGGTACCTAATGCCAACTGCTCCGGAAACTTTTTCAGATTAAACTGAGAACCGGGACGGTCCTCATCTTTTCTCATTAACCACACATTTCCTGCATCTAAAAACAAAGCTCCTCTTAAATCACCTAAAATAGGAAAACGATATTCTATATTAGCCTCAATACGTATGTCGCCAGTTTGATCGATAAATGTGTATCGTCCTCTTTCTCCGGGGTGATAACTTCCCGGCCCAATACTACGCACAGTATAAGCACGAATACTATTAGCCCCTCCAACATAAAATTGTTCAGCATAAGGAGCCACTTTAGAGTTACCATAAGCTCCAATGACTCCTCCAATGAATCGCATAGCAATGGATTGGTTCGGAGCAAAATTCCAAGTATATCTTAGCTCTGTGTTTAATTTTAGAAATTGAGCAAAAGGTGCACCTAAAAACTCTTTATTCTCTTTATTCATCCGCTGTCCAAAAGCTCCATAAATCAAAGAAGTGAGATTTCCTGATGAACTTAATGTTGTTTGCCACCATACATGATTTTCTCTTATCCACCCTTTTATTGGAGCATTATCATAGGTATAAGTATATTCCATTTTGGGGATGAATTGATTTTGCATACTTATGGCCAGCATTTTATTTTCATCCATTATAGAATCAAACCGAGACGTTTTATGTTGAAGCAGATTAAAGTTTAGGTCTAAAAGCGTAAACTGATGTCGGGTTGTGAGGCGAGGTTTCCAATCGTAAGAAAGACTTCCCCCAAAAGATAAAATCTTATAGAACTTGGCTCTATTAAGTTGATCTATATATAATTTAAAAGTAGTAGTAGTAGGAAAACCATACTCATTTTTCTGCAATGTTGGAAATAACAATCTAGGCAAGGCCAAGGAAGTAGAGAGTCCAATTTCATAACTATTCAATAAAGAACTTTTTTCTGATTTTTTACCGGTTTGCCACTCATACGAACCTCGTAGTTTTACATTCCAGGTTTCTCCTCCTTTAAATACATTATTGCGTGTAAGAGAAAATACAGCTCCGGGGCCCATTTGATCATTACTTTTTTTGGTTAAATTAAATTCCAGTTCAGCATTTAACATTTTATCAAATGAAGCCATGATATCCAAGTCAAGCGTATCCGAATTCATCATACTATCACGTGGACTATACTTGAATTCCACCGAACGGAAAAGCCCCAATTCATTTAATTTCTCCTGTGTTTTTTCCTGACGTAGTTGACTATAATAAATTGGCCACTCTTTATTTTTTTTCCTTCTTCTAAAAAAAGGGTTCTGATACGTGTTAATCCAACGATACAGTATTTTAGGCCTTAAATTTAACTTATTGTAATAATGAATTGATAAATCTTCATATTGCATTTTTTTATTGGGCATTTCTCCATTTTTCCCATAAAGATGGAAAGATGTATTTCCAAGGTAATACATCTTTTGAGCCTCCTTTGGTAGCCCTTTAATGGGTAATAACTTAAGACTAATGGAATCCTTTACCTGTGTTGTGTCGGCTTGATAAGTTAAATAACCGGGTCTAAAATAATAATAACCTAAATTTCGCAATAAACCACTAACGCGCTTACGTTCTGAATCCAAGGCAACGACATTAAATTGCTGACCACTTTGTATTAAAGATTCTCCTCGGGTTTGTTCCAAGATATCCAAAGTCACTTCATTGAATTTATCATAATAAACCGTATCAATAAAGTGTGGGGTTCCCATATCCAAAGAATACTGTATTCTGGCCTTAAGACTATCCTTTGAATTTGGAAGAATCTCATAATTTGCAGTTCCGCCAAAATACCCATAATCGTGTAATATGTTTGTCGCTATTTTAGTACGGATATCCGGGTTTACTGTAGAAATCAAGATTGGAGTAGACGCAAATCGATTAAAGACCCACTTCCCAAATCCCTTTTCATAGTTCTTAAATCCGGAATAAAACCAGAGACCTATAGGCAAAGGAAAGCGATATTGAACACTTCCCAATAAGGAATTGTTTGGCGTCTTATTAATTGCCGCATTTACCTCTTTTATTGCAATTTCCCCAACCGGGGTCGGGTTTGGATTATCGATTTGAGTTTTTTTCTGTCCAACATAAAGAACTTCCCCTTCCGGAAGATGTTTTGTTGTAGAACAGGCCGTTATTAACCCTATCAAACACAGGATCAGAAAAAAGTAAACATTACATCTATAAGCTTTATTTTTTACTCTATTTATGTTCATTCTCTTCTTTAGTCTTGTCTTTCTTTTTCTTAAAAATAAAAAGTTCCCCTAATCGATCGACCTTTCTTCGTAAAATCAATCCTACGCCCGTTTCAATAATTTCACCTTCTAAAATATTATCATAGTTCTTTTTATGGAATACACGAACATAACGGGTAGCTGTATTATCCAGACGATATTCAATAGATATATTATCAATAAAAGATTCTACATCGTTTTCTACATTTTCTCCCGTTGAAACTTTTCCACCTATAACAACTTGCACTCTATTATTAAAGAAGCGTTGAGAATAACTAAAGCTATAATCCGTATGTTTTCCTCTTCCGGATGTTTCATCATATTCTTCAACTCCAACACTAAAACTCACATTTTCTATCTTATCAGAAATAGCATTAATTTGATTTTGCAATACACTATTCAAAGCCGTTCCCATATCAAAATTCCCTCCGGAAGAACCTCCATCAGCTGCCATAAAACGACCTGTAGTCATCATAACAACTGCCTGCCTGAGTCTTTCCTCTTCAGTCATGGTAGCTAGTAACTTTTGCACTTCTCCGTCTTCGGGGGCTTCAATATCAAATTTTAACGACAAATCATCTACCCTATTCTTAATTAAGACAGAAAGATCAAAATTCACTTTCCGCGAATTGTCATTTTCATCTATTACCGAAGCTCGCAAACGTTCGGAAGCTTTAATGTCCAGTTTAGGATTCATTGGATTACCTGTCCATTCTACATAGCTATTTGGTATGATTTTAAAATCCTCTAAAGGTATTACTGGCAATGAATAACGAATTAAACCACCCGATAAGGTATATCGACCGGATAGTGTTAAATCTCCTTGCGGTGTATATTGTAAAGTAAGATCTCCACCTCCTTCTAATCTAACACGACTACTTCTATCCTCACTGATGTCTACCTTCAATAACACGGTAGGATCAATATGAATATTCATCAGCAGGCTCATACCCCCTAAAGAACGAGAAACAGTATCTTCCTCAACATAAAGAGTATCACTAAATGAAGTAAAGGTTACTAACTCTCCTAATCGATCTTTGACAGTTAAAGGCGAATCTTTTAAAACATAAGTTACATCTGTTTTATTGTTTAAGCTTAAATCCCCCCGGACTTCCAATTCTGAAAGGAGTCCTTTTACTCTAGCATCAATATCTACTACCACTTTACCATAAACCAAACTTTTTTTGGTTCGCTTAGCATCTAGTAAATCGTAATCATTAGCCTTTAAATGAACATTCAAAGTAGGATTTGACAGATCAACAAAACTAAGTACCCCATCAATAATGAAAGGATTCTTTTTTGATGTAGTATAGATAGAGAATTTATCAAAAGTTAATTGGTTCTTTGTTACCACTAAGGGCTTATTATCAAAATAATAATTAACTCCCCATTGTGAAGAAAATATGGAAACACTATCCAATTCAACTCCTCCATTAATTTGCGGTTTAGTAGTATTTCCGGTTATAGCAAGCTCACCATCAAGATCTCCTTGAAAAGTCAACATTCCATCGGGGATAAAAGAGTTAAGAATAACTAGAGGGAAGTGATGAAGCTGAGTCGTAATATCTAATTTCTCCTCTTTTCCCACCAAGTTTATTTTTCCTTCTGCAGCTAAGACATCCTTTCCTTCGTGGTGTAAATAACTATCTAAATAATGATTCCCCTTTCCATCCGGAAACCAACTCATACCTAAAGCAACATCTCCTATTCTATTTTTCTCATAATTCAATTCATCAATTGATGCTTCAGCAGAGATAAAGGTAAAGTTATCGACATCAAAAGTATGTGCTTCAATGGAAAACAATCCGGATATGTCAGGAAGAAAAGGGATGGCCCGAGTGAGTTCAGCCAACTCAATATGCTGAACCTCCAAATTAGCTACTTGCCGGGTACTATCCTCAATATGGGCATTCAACTGAAATCCCACTCCTTCTTTATCATATAATTGAATTAAAGAGTTCAATTTTAAATCATTCCTGAGAAAACCCTGATTATCACCATATTGAAAATCCTTAAAAGCAATAATTGGTTTTTCTGGAGTTATATGAAAATAAAAACCGGAATCTTGAGGAACTACAAAGACTCCTAAATCCACCCCTCTCTCTCCTTTTTCATTTTCATAATAAAGCCTGACTTCATTCTCCCCTTCTCCTATTTTTCCTAGAATTAAAGACTTAAATACAGGTAATGCCCCCTTCTTTGTTTTCTTTACAAATCCAGTCTCCAGGTGAATCGCTTCTTCATCCTGATTCAAATTCAATAAAAAAGTATCTATTACGTTTTTGTCAACCCGTATATTATTGATGTATCCATAACTCTGTAATCCTTTTAGCGTGTCTAAGGACAAATCTAAATTGAGATTTTGATATCTTATTCCTTTTGTTTGTAAAAGCTCAGCGATTAAATTGTCTGTTTGGGATGTTATTTTTAATTCTACCGTTGGAAAAGACTTTTTTAGAATAGAAGGGTAAATCTGATAATTATTGTCCATTTGCTTGTCCAATTCAACCATCAGCATAGCGATTTGATCTTTTAATTCAAGCATAGAATTTGGAGCCTTAAAATCAAAGCCAAAATCACCGGACTTAATGTGGGCAGCAACCCAATTTTCAGTTAATTCAGCCTTACCGGTTAAATCCAAAGGTTTATCAAATTCATTTCCTGTTAAGCCCAATGCCTTTAAATTCAAACGATTAACTAAAAGATCCACCTTTGCCTTAGGGATAGTTGAAGTTAAATAATATTCAGCATCTGCCTCTAGATACAACAAATCATTATCTCCACTTAAATTGGCTTTTAATAACCCCTCTTGCCAATTAGCAAAAAGGCTTAGTAGTGCTAATTGGTTTACACCATAAGAAAATTGACTTATAGTTAAATTCAAATCCCCTTTCGACTCAGGAGATTGAATGTTTAGACCTTTTCCCTTAAGTGATGCTTGTGCAGAAAACTCTCCTAATGAGTCTAAAGAAATAAAATGGGGTATCTGCAACGAATCTATTAATAAATCAACCTCAAAACTTTCAGTTTTATCATTAAAGGTTCCAGCAAGACTAACCTCTCCCTTATCTTCATTAAGATTTAAGTTCAATTGGTGATTAGAGCCTGCCATCTTCCATTTCGCAAAAAGTGAAATATCAGGGGGAATGGTTACAAGACTTGTGCTATCGGACTGAAAGAGAGAAGTAATAAAATTCAAATTCTGAAAATCCGCATCGATTTGCACATCTCCTCTTCTATGGGTTTCATTTAAGACATTACTCAATTTCCCTTGACTCGTAACGGATAAGGTTTGAGGCCAGTTTACAGCTAAAGAGTTAACCAGAAGATTCGTTGTATTTCCTTTCAGATTCAAAGAAAAATCAAAAGGTTGTTCTGGAAATTCTTGTTTAAACTTCTCCGGGAAATCAGAAACTACAACAAATAAATCCTCAGATGCTAAAGAAGCTTTAATCTGAGCTTCGAAATTCCCTTTTTGAGGATCATCGATAAACTCCCACGACGAAGAAGCCTTTACACTAATACTAGAGTAATCTGTTTCAAGGAATAAATCAGAAAGATCCATGGATAAGGAATCGGACTTAAAATTCCCTTTTGCTGAAGCAAGATGTAATCCTGAATGTTCTTGAAAAGAAAGATTAGTTAAAACACCTTTCATTTCTTTCCCTTTATAATACAGAGAATCAAGAGCAACATGTACATCACTTAAAGATATATTCTCAGGATTAAAACTACTTGTTTCAAGAACTTCTCCTTTTTGATAGCTTAGAGATGTTTTACTTATATCGAAATAATTTAAGGCATAAATTTCATTTGCTAAATCCACACTTACTCCTGAAATATTGAAATCGCTAATGAAAGCTCCAATATTAATGCTATCCAGAGGCATGGAAACATCTATATTAATATTTTTCAATTCAAGATGCTCAAGTGCACCTATCCAGTTGATAGGAGTAGAAGTTGTTGTGTCAGAAGAAGAGGTAAGGCTATCAATCCTTACGGTAAAATCTGTATCTCTAATGGTTATAACATTAACCAATGCCTCTTCATTTTTGATATCTATACCACGACTTTGAATAAAAAGATATCCTAAATCTCCTTGAATTTGGAGTCCATTTATTTTATCCTGCGTATTTAGAGAAAGATCTCTTAGAGTTAACTTATTGACATCAACTCTTCCGGCTAATAAAGGAAGCATCTTAACCTGTAAATCCAAACTCTTCATGGAAAGTAAAGAGTTCTCACCTTCCTTAATTGACAAATCCTTTAATAAAAGATTAAAAGGATAACGAAGATCTATCCTTCCTAGCTCCAGCTCCATACCTGTAGCTTGTGAAGCATAAAGAGTAATCTCTTTTTTCAAATAATTCTGTAAAGTAGGTATATAAAGGGCCATTATTAGTACACCAAAGAAGAGAATGGGTACTATTAAAAATATAAGTACTATCCGTTTTAGCCATTTACGCATACCAATAGGATTCTAAAAGAATTCTTAGTTCTTACTAAAAAATAGAGTGAATCATTTCTCTCTATTCTTCTTATAATATAATATAGAACGTTTATTGTTATCAAACAGTCCTTGAGCTACGGATATTGTCTTTTCTGCCGTTATAGCTCTATAATCAGCCACAATTTGCTCTATATCCTCTGCATTCCCATTTAATTCATACCAAGCCAAATCGTTTGCTAAATTTAAATAATCAATAAGACGGAATACTTGATTCGACTCAAACTTATTCTTTACTTTTTCAAGTTCTTCTTGGGGTATTAACTCATTTTGAAGTATTTCCAACTCCTGCTGTACTTCCTTCTCCCCTTCTTCCAGAGAAACTCCTTCGGCCAATTGCCCCACAATCTGGAAAAGTCCTGCATCTCTTGATCCTGAAACATAGGCATCGATGGAACTAAATATTTTCTTATCTTGAGTAAGATGCTGCTTCAACCTACTTGAAGTTCCATTGGATAAGACATCAGATATTAAATCGTAAACCTTATAATCCGAATGATTAAATTCACACATGGGATAGGTTATAAACAAAGCATCCACCGGAACATCACGAACAACTTCCTCTCTGCGTTCCTCTGTCTGAATAGGTTCTTTAGGTAGTTTCCTTATAGGTACTTCTCTACGCGGAATATCTTTAAACCATTTTTCGCAAAGGGTAACAACCTCCTTGAAGGAAATATTTCCGGTCACCGACAATATGGCATTATTTGGAGCATAAAAACGATAAAAAAAGGATTCAACCTCTTTAAGAGTAGCCTGAGCTATATGCTCTAGACTTAAACCTATTGTTGGCCATCGATAGGGATGCACTTTGTATGCCATTGCTCTAATTAAATGGCTAACATCTCCATAAGGTTGGTTTAAAGAACGTTGTTTAAACTCCTCCATCACAACTCCTCGCTGAACCTCCAAGCTTTTAGCACTGAAGTTCAAACCTAACATCCTATCCGATTCCAACCAGAAACCGGTTTCAACATTTTGTTTGGGTAAAGTGATGTAATAATTCGTAATATCATTAGTTGTCCAAGCATTATTTTCTCCACCTGCCAACTGCAAAGTAGTGTCAAATTCCGGAACATGAAGGGAGCCGCCAAACATTAAATGTTCAAAAAGATGGGCAAACCCTGTATGATCAGGGTCTTCATCACGAGCCCCAACATCATATAGCATATTTAGTGCTACCATTTTTGTGTTGATGTCGGGACTATGTACAACTCTTAATCCATTCGATAATCTATAACGATTAATGTTCAACATATATTAATTCAATAAAGAGACTTTAAGAATCTTAATGTCTTCTTCAGGACGATCGTTACTATTGGTTTTTTGCTCTTGAATCTTTTCTACGATTTCCATTCCGGACACAACTTCTCCAAACACAGTATAATCATTATCTAAATGGGGAGTTCCTCCAACAGTTGTATAAGCTTCCTTTTGCTCCGAAGTAAACTTAAAATCAGGTTGTTCTCCAGCCAAAGCTTCTGCTTGTGCAATCAACTCATCTTGAAGATCCATTAAACCCTCATGGTTTTTTTCCTTTTGTAATGCATAAATCTTTTGAAGATTTTGTTGAGCCAATTTATTGAATAAAACATTCAACTTATTATCGTTCATCTGCTTTTCCATATCAGTCAACGTAGAGTCGCTATACACCTCACCTGTAACAATATAGAATTGACAACCTGAGGATCTTTTTTCAGGATTTACCTGATCACCCTGACGAGCGGCTGATAATGCCCCTTTTTTATGGAAATATTTTGGATATTCAAACTCTGCCGGAAGAGTATATCCCACATCTCCTGCTCCTAACATCTTGTCTTTAGGTGCATTTTTAGATTCCGGATCACCAGCTTGAATCATGAAGTTTTTAATAACACGATGAAATAAAGTCTCAGTATAAGTTCCTTCCTTTGCTAATTTAATAAAGTTGTCCCTATGCTGTGGAGTTTCATTATATAAAGTCACTATAATGTCTCCTAATGAAGTTTCAATTTTTACTTGTTGTTCTTTTTGATTTGTCATATTATCCTTTGATTTACTTCCTGAGCCGCAATGTATCATACAAAGACTCAGCATTACAATTAATATTTTGTTTTTCATAATTTAATTCTTTCCTAAAATCGAAAACACAAAAATACTATTTTTATACTTCCAATAAGGAAAAAAGACTTTAATTAAACCTATTCTTTATAAAGAGTTTTTAAAGAAAAATAGAAGTTAATGAAAATAACAGACTTTTCAATCTCTTCTTTAAAAAAGAAATTAAGTAAACTCATTCCACAAATCACCTTTAGGGTAAGGGGCTATTACCTCTATCTCTTTTTTTGAAACCGGATGTATAAAGGATAGCTTACGAGCATGAAGTGAAATTCCTCCATTAGGATTAGAACGAGGAAATCCATATTTTAAATCTCCCTTTATTGGACAACCCATCTTAGACAATTGGGTTCTAATCTGGTGATGTCTACCCGTTTTAAGCTCAATTTCCAACAGCAAGAAACTTTGAGATTCACCTTTTAACTTATAGCTCAACACAGCCTTTTTTGCGCCTCTACGAGGTTCATCATAAGCATAACTCTTGTTTTTTTGCTTATTCCTCACCAAATAATGAATCAGTTCTCCTTGCATAGCAGGAGGGACATTTTTCACAATAGCCTCATACGTTTTCTTCACCTCATCTTCTCTAAAGAGCTGATTCATTCGTGATAAAGCCTTACTTGTCTTTGCAAAAACGACTAAACCACTTACGGGTCTATCTAAACGATGGATAACTCCAACAAAAGCATCACCTGGTTTATTATACTTAATGCGTAAAAATTCAGCCACTTTTTCAGAAAGTGGCTGATCTCCCGTTTTATCACCTTGCACAATATCCGAAGATGATTTGTTGATTATTATAAGATGATTATCTTCGTAAACAACGTCTAACATTTAATGCCTTTCCTCTTACATATTCATTCCACCACAACAGCTAACAACTTGTCCGGTAACATAAGAAGACAAGTCTGAAGCTAAAAACACAGCAACGTTTGCCACATCCTCCGGTGTACCTCCACGACGTAGTGGTATTTGCTTTGCCCACTCTTTTTTTACCTCTTCCGACAAAACATCAGTCATATCAGTAATGATAAACCCGGGAGCGATAGCGTTTGCACGAACCCCTCTTGATCCTAACTCCTTAGCAATGGATTTTGCTAATCCAATCATACCGGCTTTAGATGCAGAATAATTAGACTGACCAGCATTGCCCGATACACCTACAACTGAAGCCATATTAATAATGCTGCCTCCTCTTTGGCGCATCATTATGGGTGTGCATGCATGTACAAAGTTAAATGCGGACTTCAAGTTTACATTTATAACGGCATCCCATTGCTCTTCACTCATACGCATCATTAATCCATCCTTAGTGATACCTGCATTATTCACTAAGATATCAATAGAACCAAATTCCTCGTGAATGAGTTTTACAACTTCTTCCGTTTCATTAAAATCTGCTGCATTAGAAGCATATCCTTTACAACGAACGCCTAAATCAGCTATCTCTTTTTCTGTTTCTTTTGCTGACTCATCTATTCTTAAGTCTGTAAATGCAATATTCGCTCCTTCAGAAGCAAACTTCAAAGCAATAGCTTTACCAATTCCACGAGCTGCACCTGTAATCAGTGCGGTTTTTCCTTCTAATAATCCCATATTCTTCTAATTTTTGTATATGTCTTTTTTATGTAATGCACCAAATATAATATTTACCACATTATTATTTACGGTCTCTGAATCTAAATTAGCACCTATAAAACCTCTTATATAAGGCACTTCTATTCCTTTAAGGCAGTAATGTATTAAAGCTGCTGTCAAATCCACATCGTCAATATCAAAAACTCCCGCCTCTTTTCCTTCAGTCAATACTTCCTTAAAAAGCTTAAACTCCTCTGAATCAAATTTCTTACGCACCTTTTCAACTTTCCATATGTCTCTAAAAAAGTTAGCCCGTAACGTCCCATTACGATAAACCACTTCTTTAACGACCTCTAAACGAGTATAAATAAGCTCAATAATCTTTTTTTCAGGAGGAAGGACTTTGGAAGTCACCTCTTTCATTTTTTCAATTAATACATCCAGCTCTGTTTCCACAACAGCCAAAAAAAGATCTTCTTTACTCCCAAAATAAGTATATAATGTTCTTCTTCCTTTTTTTGACTCCTTGGCAATATCGTTCATGGTTGTACGCTCAATTCCTTTTCTTGCAAAAAGTTTTCTTGCAGCATCAATTAATTGTTCTTTTGTTTTAGACGTTGCCATGATTCATCTTCTTCAAATTGCACATACAGTAAACGATTGAGCAAAAATAAGTCTTTTATACACTGAGACAAAATAAAAAGCTTTTTATTCTTTCCTTTTTTCACTATGTAATTACCATTAAGAACAGTTATCTCATCACTTTTAGTTGAGATTCACAATATTTAACAAATAAAACCAGTCCCATCCTTGGTTTATCAAAAGTAATGCCCTACTTTTGCACTCACAACATCGCGGAGTGGAGCAGTGGTAGCTCGTTGGGCTCATAACCCAAAGGTCGTTAGTTCGAATCTAGCCTCCGCAACTAAATAAAAAAGCATCTGAATTATCAGGTGCTTTTTTGTTTTAAATCAAATTAGTTAAGATGCTTTGGTTTCTTTTTAACAAAATCGGAATAACATTAATT
>CAZFXK010000018.1:0-12439 GCA_964522975.1 uncultured Bacteroides sp.
CTTAATACAGATTGAAGATAACCATTTCTAAAGCGTGTCTTCTTTACAACTTTTCCTTCCGCATTATATTCAATGAAATCACCCTCTTTTTTACCCTCTTTAAAAGTTCCTTCATGGCGATTCCCTTCATTATCTGTTAAAACACCCTTTCCTTCTTCTAGTCCGTTAACAAAAGAACCTTCATATTGAGTACCATCAGCTAACACAAGCTTACCGATTCCATTTGGTTGTCCTTCTTTCCATTCTCCTTCATATACATCTCCATTATTCCATGTATATTTACCTTGACCATGACGTTGATTATCTTTCCATTCTCCTACATAAGATGCTCCATTCGTCCAATAAAAAGATCCTTTTCCTTCTTGAACACCATCTTTGAATTCACCCTCATACTTATCACCATTCACATAAGTATATTTTCCTTGCCCGGTACGTGCTCCGTTATTATAAGTACCCTCATAGTAATCTCCTGTATGAAAGTTATATACCCCTTTTCCATGTTGAATGTCATTCACCCAATCACCAGAATATTTATCACCATTTAAATAGTCAAAAACACCCTTTCCTTGGCGCTGGTCATTTGCCCAATCACCAGAATATTTAGAGCCATCATTCCATATCATTGTTCCTTGGCCATTCTTTTTATCATTAATCCACTGACCAATATATTTTGCACCATTACCCCAAGTATAAGTTCCATATCCATAGCGTTGATTTTTCAACCACTCCCCTTCGTATAAATCACCATTATGGTAATACATTTTCCCTTCCCCTTCTTGAAATCCGTCTTTCCAAGAACCACTATACCTATTATTATTCAAATAAAAAAAATCACCTTCACCCTGTTGTCTATTATTCTCCCAATTACCGGCATATTTCTCACCGGTATGTGAAGTATATATCCCAAAACCTGTTTTACGTCCTTTTACATATTCTCCTTCATATTTATCATTATTCAGATATAAAGTTGTACCTGATCCATCAGGACGACATTTTCTTAGATCACCCGTATATACAGAACCATCATTAAAAGTATAACTACCTATACGAGATCCGGGACTAAAAAAACCTTTTACACGATTCATAAATCCTTCCTGCTCTTGAGCAAAAGTAGATACTGAACCAAATAAAATTAATAACACAGGGATATATAATCTTTTTCTCATCTTTTTATTCATTAGAGTCTTTTTAGTGCTAAGTCAATATTACTAAAGATAAATTGAATAGAACAATCTCCATTGATTTATTCAATCACTTTAACTGCCCTACAACTATTTCTCGTAACATATCTTGATTAAAGTAGCGATTAGCTAAATTATAGAGATCATCTACTGTTACCTCTTCTATGGAATTTAACATTTCCGTAAAATAATTGATATTTAACGTAGAAGTTTCAACAGTTAACCATGCATCTGCAATAGAAAAAGCTGTTTCGTAATTCCTACATAAATCACCAATCATATAATTTTTTACCCTAGCTAATTCTTCCTCTGAAACCTTTTCATTTTTATGTCGTTGCATTTCTTTTTGAACCTCTTTAATTAAAGGCTCTACATACTTAGGATCTGTATCACTTGCTATTAACAGTACTGTACTATCAGGATAAGGTATAAGTGATGAAGATATCCCATAAGTATAACCTTTATCCTCACGAATATTTGACATCAACCGACTACCAAAATAACCACCAAAAAGAGTAATTAAAATCCGGAATTTTAAATAATCCGGGTGATCCCTTTCAATAGTTAAAGTTCCCAAGCGTACAGCATTTTGTTTTGCATCTTCTTTTTCAAGTGAAATACGTTTATCTATTTTAGTCTGTTTCATAAAAGAGGAATCAATCCATTCCTTCTTTTCCCCAAAAAAATCTTTACCCAAAACATCTTCTACATTCTGAAGTATAAGAGATGTTATCTTACCTGACAGGTAAATAGAACAACCGGTTGAGTTATAATGATTAGTATGAAATGATTTTAATAAATTAGAACTCAATTTTTCAAAATCCTCTATTTCAGTTTGATTTCCTAGGGGATGCTCATCCCCATATAACGCATGAAACAAAAGTCGATTAGCTAAAAAAGAAACCCTGGAAGAATGTACTAAAAACTGTTGTTTCGAACGATCTATTAGAGTGGATAATTCTTTTTCCGGGAAAAGAGGCTCAGTAATTATCGAATAAAGTATAGCTAATGTTTCCTTAAAGTATTTACTTAAACTATATAAGGTAACACAAGTATGTTTGGGATAATTAGAGAATTGCATCCAAGAACCGTAGAAATCAAGTAGTTTTGATATCTCAGAGGAAGAGTAAGTCTTTGTACCTTCACGTAGCATTCGATTCGTAAACAAAGATTGAAGATTTTGTTCTTGCTGCCATCGTCCTCCTTTAAAAAGAATATCTATTCTCACCACATCTTGAACTCCTACATCTATTACATGAAGAGGAATACCATTATGCATCATTATTTTAAGAGGTTTCAAAAACTCCACGTTACTCATTCTTTTTACTACTGGAGCAACTGTTCTATCTAACTTTCTCATTCTATTATTTCTTTATCATCCTCTCTAAAAATAGTTCGGCTTTCTGTAAATCTTCCGGAGTGTCTATACCTATTGTTTCAATATCTGTTGTACCAACTTTAATTTTATATCCATTTTCCAACCAACGTAATTGTTCTAGTGATTCTACAATTTCCAAGGGAGATTGCGGTAAAGCTGTTATTTCTTTTAGAACTTCCAAACGATAAGCGTACAATCCAATATGTTTAAGATAAATATGCTTCTTCAACCAATCTTTTTTATCTTCTCCTCTCATATATGGAATAACAGAACGACTAAAATACAATGCAAAATTATCTTTATCAAGTACAACTTTGGGAGTGTTTGGATTGTGAAGATCTTCCCAAGTAGACTTTTCATTGAATGGCTTCACTAACGTTGCAATTTGAGTCTCCAAATCGTCAAAACACGCGATAAGTGTTTTCAGTTGTGAGGGCTGTACAAAAGGTTCATCTCCTTGAATATTTATAATTACATCAAACTCCTCACCAATCTTATCGATAGCCTCGCGACAACGATCTGTTCCACTTTTATGAGAAGTAGAAGTCATTACAACTTTACCACCAAAAGCCTCAACTACATCAACTATGCGTTGATCGTCAGTTGCTACATACACATCATTAAGCACTTTAGATGCTTGCTCATACACGTGTTGTATAACTTGCTTACCTCCTAAAATGGCTAAAGGCTTAGCCGGAAAACGGGTTGAAGCATATCTGGCAGGAATAACTCCTACAAATTTCAGTTCTTTCATTCTTGTTTTTATTTCTTCTATTCCTTTACAAATATACATTCTTTTCAGATCCTTTTCTTTCAATTTTTGATCATTGAAAATAAGAAGATCTATATCTATCCTAACGATTTCATTTTCAGCATCTTTTCGAGTTCTACCCATTTGACGCTCTATGTTCTTCAGGCTTTCTATTATTTCTTTTTTGCTATAAGTAGTTGTTAGATAAGCAACTTGATTTATAAACTCAGAGGGATTATGCAATCCTACCGGTTTTGTTTTCATCAGACTACTATATTCAATTTTCTTAAAAAAAGAAGACAAAAACTGATGTGCTTTTTTAATATTAGTAAAAGCCTCATAGTTACTACCTAAAGACAACCAGCAACGATGACTTTCTTTTTTATTTTTAATTAAATAATTCATCTATACCAGACCCTGTAGTTGTCGTTGATCTTTCTATTGAATCATTAAATCCAAGATCATGAGATCCGCTGCAAGGATTAAAGTTTTCCGGGAAAGTAAACGTTTCTTCTTCACTATAACCCAATGTTTCATCAGCAAAAACTTTTTTCATATAAATTGTCCATACAGGTAATGCCATAGAGGCTCCTTGCCCAAAATACATGGTATCAAAATGAATATCACGCTCTTCCCCACCGACCCAACAACCTGATACTAATGAGGGCGTAAAACCAATAAACCAACCATCAGAATTTCTATTTGTAGTCCCTGTTTTACCTCCAGCGTCAGCTTTAATACCATAACGACGAACTCTTCCTCCTGTACCTTCATTTATTACAGCCCGTAACATGTCAAGCATCTTATACGCACTGGAGGCACTAATAACCTCATCCATATCCGGAGTAAAGCGGGCAATCACATTCCCATCATTATCTTCTATTCTGGTAACAAATAACGGGGCTACCCGAATACCTTTATTCGCAAAGGCAGTATAAGCACTAGTCATCTCTCCTACTGAAATCTCACAAGGTCCTAAACTTAAAGAAACAGTAGGATCTATTTCTTGGTTTAACACCCCGAAATTATGAATCAAACGTACCAAAGCATACGGATTTAATTTACTCATTAAGTAGGCAGAAACCCAATTACTTGAATTGGCTAATCCCCAACGCAAAGATACCATCTCTCCTACCCTTTTAGAGGTACTTGTTCTGGGGGTCCAAGGCTTACCATTTCCGTCAATTAAAGTCTGTTCTACATGACGGACTTCATCACAAGGTGTATACCCGTTTTCCATAGCCAAAGCATAAAGAAACGGTTTTATGGTAGAACCCACCTGTCGTCGCCCCACCATAGCCATATCATATTGAAAATAAGTATAGTTTGGTCCGCCAACATATGCTTTTACATGTCCATTGATAGGATCCATCGACATGAAACCCGTTCTCAGAAAATGTTTATAATACTTAATCGAATCCAAAGGAGTTAATAAAGTATCTTTTTCACCATTCCAAGTATATACAGACATTTCATGAGGAGTATTAAATGCCTTCTCGATTTCATTATCTGAAACCCCATCAGCCTTCATTAAACGATACCGTTCAGATTGCCTAATAGAACGATTTATGATTTGATCGACCTCCTCTTGAGTTAATTGGTTGGTATAAGGAGCTTTTTTCCTTCCTTTCTTTTCCTTAAAAAACTGTTCTTGCAGATAATGTCCCAAATGTTCTTCAACCGCTTCTTCAGCATATTTCTGCATTTTGGAGTTTATTGTGGTATATATCTTTAATCCATCGGTATATATACTATAATTAGATCCATCTTTCTTTTTATTCTTTTCACACCAACCAAATAAAGGATCATTATGCCAAGCCACGGAATCTTCATAAAACTTCTGCATCTGCCAACCTCTATAATTCTTCTTGACCGGTTCTTTGGCAGTCATAACACCACGCAAGTATTCTCTGAAATAGGTAGCCAACCCTTCTTTATGATCAACACGATGATATTCTAACACCAAGGGAAGTTGAATTAAAGAATCCCTTTCCTCTTTTGTTATGTAATCGGCTTTATACATTTGATTTAATACTACATTACGCCTCCCCCGTGAGCGCTCATTAAAACGCAAAGGATTAAAGCGAGAAGGATTTTGACACATTCCAACTAAAGTAGCCGCTTCCTCTATTTTCAAAGTAGATGGATCTGCACCGAAATAGGTATAAGCAGCTGTTTTAATCCCTACAGCGTTATTCAAGAAGTCAAACTTGTTTAAATACATGGTAAGAATCTCTTCCTTCGTATAATAACGCTCCAATTTAACTGCCATTACCCACTCTACAGGCTTTTGATACAGTCTTTCTATCATATTATCGGCACGTGGCGAATAAAGAAGTTTTGTCAATTGCTGGGTTATGGTACTTCCCCCTCCTGCGTTTTTCTGAAAAAGCAAGCCCCGCTTAATAACAGCACGCGCCAATGCTTTGGCATCAATACCCGAATGATTTTTAAATCGGATATCTTCAGTCGCTATCAAAGCTTTTATCAAATAGGGTGATAGTTCGTCATACGAAGCATATATCCTATTTTCAGTACTAAGAGACCAAGTACCTAACACTTCTCCATCTTCAGAAAAGATTTCTGTAGCAAATTTATAATTCGGATTCTCAATATCTTCAATAGAAGGCATATATCCAATCCAACCTTTTGCTATGGCGAAGAAAAGAAGCACTGCACCTAATACAACAAGAATAAACAAAGTCCACAAGCTTCGTACTATAAATCTAACCATTATCTTTATCTTATTTATTTCTTTTGTTATTCAAAGAGAATCACGTTTTCACAAGATATGCAAAATTAAAATAAAACTTTTTCTTTAACAATTTATCCTATGCTATTAAATCAGCTCAACTCTCTTATGGAAAACATCAAAGTTAAGCGTTTTCGCATTGTGCAAAAAACATTTTTTCATATCTTTACACTTAATAACTAAAGATAAAACATAAATCGTTTTAATTATATGAAAAACAATAGCTTAGTAACCATAGCCGACTATTCTAAAGAAAAGATACTCTATCTTATTGAAATGGCTAAATGGTTTGAAAAGCACCCCAACGAGAAGATTCTTAAAAACAAGATTGTTGCTACATTATTTTTTGAACCTTCTACTCGCACCCGCCTAAGTTTTGAAACGGCAGCAAACCGATTGGGTGCCCGTGTTATTGGATTTGCAGATCCAAAAGCAACTAGCTCTACTAAAGGAGAAAGCTTAAAAGACACCATTATGATGGTTAGCAACTATGCTGACATTATCGTTATGAGACATCACCTTGAAGGTGCCGCACGCTATGCCAGTGAGATCTCTCCTATTCCAATTGTTAATGCTGGTGATGGTGCTAATCAACATCCCTCACAAACGATGTTGGATTTAGTTTCCATCAGTAAAACTCAAAACACATTAGAAAACTTAAACATTTGTTTAGTAGGAGATTTAAAATATGGTCGTACGGTACATTCCTTGCTTTTTGCTATGCGCCACTTCAGTCCTACATTTCAATTTGTTGCTCCTAAAGAGTTACGTATGCCCAATGAATATAAAATATTCTGTAAAGAGCAAAATATTTCTTTTGAAGAGCACGTTGAGTTTACACCTGAAATCATAAATAAAGCAGATATCCTCTATATGACCAGAGTACAAAAAGAGCGATTCAGTGATATTATGGAATACGAGCGAGTTAAAAACGTATATATACTACATAAAGAAATGCTGAAAGACACAAAAGAGAATCTACGCATTTTGCACCCACTACCTCGTGTTAATGAAATTGCTTATGACGTAGACTCCAGTCCAAAAGCTTACTATTTTCAACAAGCAAAAAATGGACTCTATGCACGCCAAGCCATTCTATGTGATTGTTTAGGATTTCAATTAGATGAAATTAGTTTGAGAGATAATTATCAAATCATATGAAAAAGAAAAAACAAGAATTACAAGTAGCCGCACTAGAGAACGGAACAGTAATTGATCATATACCCTCTGATAAACTTTTTGCAGTGGTTACTCTTTTGAATCTAGAACTTATGAGTAATAATATTACCATAGGTTATAATCTAAAAAGTAAAAAGTTAGGAACTAAAGGTATCATTAAGATATCCGATAAGTTTTTCTGTGCAGAAGAAATCAATCGGATTTCTGTTGTTGCTCCTCACGTTAAACTAAATATCATTCGAGATTACGAAGTTGTAGAGAAACGAGAAATTAATATGCCGGATGAACTTAAAGGCATCATAAAATGCAATAACCCCAAATGCATCACCAACAACGAACCAATGAACACTTACTTTCATGTTATCGACAAAGAGCATTGTATAGTCCGTTGTCATTATTGCGAAAAAGAGCAGAGAAGAGATGAAATTGTAATTATTCAAAGTGAATTATTAGCCGAATAAAGTTTTTTATGAAAACAACTCAATGAAAATGAATAGATTTATCCTTTGTTGTATTTTAGTTTTCACCCCCTTATTTGTTTTTTGCCAAAATGAACACAATGAAGCAAAAAACAATGCCATAACTATTAACAAAAAGGGTAGACAAGTAAAATTTGGTGCAAAAATAGGCTTTAATTCCTCCATTTATCTTATTTCCGATTTTAAAATTGAAGACACCAAAATAAAAGAGATTCAAAACAACTATAAAATAGGGTATCATTTTACTGTTTTCACTCAAGTTGCCTTTAATAGGCATTTTATTCAGCCAGAACTTTCTTACCAAATTAACCGTTCAGAACTTTCTTTTGACAAAACACAAAAGAATCAGAGTCTTATGCCTATTTATGCAACGATTAAATCAGAACTACACCATATAGAATTACCTATTCTATGGGGTTATAATTTCATCAATAAACCTCCATATGGAATGGCATTCTTTGTTGGTCCCAAAATAACCTACCTTTGGAAAAAGAAAAGTAAAGTTGAATACCACAATTTCGATTTTAACGATTTGGAAGAAAAAATAAGACCCTTAAATCTCGGTTGTGCCATTGGTGTATCCATTAATATTTCACAGCTTTTCTTTGACTTTAGATATGAACAGTCATTTTTTAATATGTCTAAAGAAGTAAGATATACACCTATTATCACCGATGAAGCTAAATCAGGGAAAACCAATTTTAATCGTAGAGAAAGTGTACTTAGCTTTTCTGTAGGTATGCTCTTTTAACCCGACCAAATAACATTATTCCCAATAAATTCTGCTTTTTCCATTCTTTTTCTATATTTTTGTGCGCTTATATAATTTTTTATCAAAAATAAACTGAGATCATAATCACAATGAAAAGAGATGATGTAATTTTCGACTTGATTGAACAAGAGCGTCAACGTCAATTAAGAGGTATTGAGTTGATTGCATCTGAGAACTTTGTCAGTAACCAAGTTATGGAGGCAATGGGCTCCTGTCTAACCAATAAATATGCTGAAGGCTACCCGGGGAAACGTTATTATGGAGGGTGCGAGATTGTGGATCAAACAGAGCAATTAGCTATTGATCGCGCTAAAGAAATTTTTGGAGCTGAATGGGCAAATGTGCAACCACATTCCGGAGCACAAGCTAATGCAGCGGTTTTCTTAGCTGTATTAAATCCCGGAGACAAATTTATGGGATTAAACTTAGCTCATGGAGGGCATCTCTCTCACGGATCATCCGTAAACACTTCCGGAATTCTTTATACTCCTTGTGAATATAATGTAAAAGAAGAAACCGGTCTTGTAGATTATGATCAAATGGAAGAAGTTGCTTTACATGAAAAGCCTAAATTAATTGTGGGTGGTGGTTCGGCCTATTCACGTGAGTGGGATTATCAGCGTATGAGAAAAATAGCCGATAAAGTTGGGGCTATTCTTATGATTGATATGGCTCATCCTGCCGGACTTATTGCTGCCGGATTGTTAGATAATCCTGTAAAATATGCGCACATAGTAACCTCCACTACTCATAAAACGCTACGTGGACCACGAGGTGGAATCATACTTCTTGGAAAAGACTTCCCTAATCCTTGGGGAAAGAAAAACATGAAGGGCGAAATTAGAATGATGTCTCAACTTCTTGATTCTGCTGTATTCCCCGGTATACAAGGTGGCCCTTTAGAACACATCATAGCGGCTAAAGCTGTAGCTTTCCATGAATGTTTGCAACCTGAATACAAAGTATATCAAAAACAAGTTCAAAAGAATGCTAAAGTTCTTGCTGAAGAACTTATAAAGAGAGGTTTTGGTGTAGTATCCGGAGGAACGGAAAACCATTCCATCCTTATTGATCTACGCACCAAATATCCGGAGATAACAGGCAAAATGGCTGAAAAAGCATTGGAAAAAGCAGATATTACCGTCAATAAAAATATGGTACCATTCGACTCCCGTTCTGCTTTTCAGACATCCGGCATTCGCTTAGGGACATCTGCCATCACAACTCGTGGGGCTAAGGAAGACGTAATGATACTAATTGCTGAATTGATAGAGAAGGTTTTATCAAACATCGACAATGAGCAAATGCTTGCCCAAATTAAAGAGGAGATAAATAAAATGATGAAAGAGTATCCAATGTTTGCTTATTAAAAATAATAAATAAATACAGATTATTAATAATAATTAAAACGTGATCTTTTAATTTCTTATCATAAAGATCACGTTTTTTTGTTAAAAACAAACAAGGTTAAGACAAGGAACTCCATTAATCCATCGGTCCCAGACCCAACACTAGTTTGTCCCAGACCAACCTTCAGTCTATCCCAGACCTTCCCCCTTTCGATCCCAGACCCATAGACGAATTGAATTACTCCAATAGTCAGCATTATACGGAATTAAAATAATTCCAATTATTATATCCATACCACAAAAGATGATACACTTCTAAATAACAACACTTTATATACTTAAATAAAATAAAAAAGCAAGACTTTGGTTAATGCAAAAATAAGCGCAATAGATGCAAATCAAGTACTTGATAATTGATATTATAATCTGTATTTTTGAATTTAATTGCATGACAATATAAATTACGATAAAATAAAACTTAAATTTAGATATATGACCTTAGAAAAAACATGGCGATGGTTTGGCGAAAAAGACATAATCAAACTATCTGATTTAAAACAATTCGGGGTTGAAGGTATTGTAACCGCCCTAAACCATATTCCAAGTGGTGAAGTATGGAGTGTTGAAGAGATAGAAAAACGGAAAGCAATCATTGAGAGTGCAGGCATGCGCTGGAGTGTTGTAGAGAGTCTTCCTGTTTCTGAGTCCATAAAAATGCGTAATGAAGAGAGTGATCGTCACATTGAGAACTATAAAATATCACTACGTAATTTAGGAAAAAGCGGAATAACTACCGTTTGCTATAATTTTATGCCGGTATTAGACTGGGCACGTACCAGTTTAAGTTTCCCTCATGAAGATGGAACGGACTCCATGTACTTCGATTATGTTGATTTTGCAGCTTTTGATGTCTATATATTAGAACGTTCCGGTGCTGAAAAAGATTATTCCGATGAAATTTTATCTAAAGCTAAAAAGAGAGTTGATGAGTTATCAGAAGAAGAAAAGGATCAATTAGTTTACAACATTGTTGTGGCTACACAAGCCTTTGTGGGTAGTGGCGTAGGAGATGTACCTAATTATAAAGAAGAATTTAAAAAACTATTAAACAACTACAAAGACATTGATAAAGAACAATTACGGGCTAACTTAAAACATTTCCTGGAAGAAGTCATCCCTGTTGCTGAAGAAGCGGGAGTTAATCTTTGCATTCACCCTGATGATCCTCCCTTCCCTCTTTTAGGATTACCTCGCATCACAAGTACATTAGAAGATTATGAGTGGATCATCAATCAAGTAGATTCCATCTCGAATGGAGTTACATTCTGTACCGGATCTTTATCTGTTAGAGAAGACAACATCCTCCTTGATTTCATTAAAAAATTAGGCCCACGCATACACTTTGTTCACCTACGCAATATTAAAAGGAACGGCGAACGCACATTCTATGAATCAGGCCATTTGGATGGTGTGGTCGATATGCCAAGTTTAGTAAAAGCTTTATTGGAAGAACAGATCCGGCGTAAAAAAGAAGGAAGAAAAGATGTACGTATTCCTTTCCGCCCTGATCACGGATTACGCATGTTAAACGATTTTAATGAAAAGCATAACCCTGGATATCCACTCATTGGTCGTTTAAAAGGTTTTGCAGAAATAGCCGGTGTAGAGGTAGGCATATTAAATTGCTTAGATAACAAATAAAAAAAGATATTACCATGAACCATTTATTTAACATAAAAGATAAAGTAGTTTTAGTGACAGGAGGATATGGTGCTTTAGGCAGCAGTATATCACACTACTTAAGTCAGCAAGGAGCAGAAGTCGTTATTATTGGACGCTCACAAGAAAAAGCAACAGCCTTAATTAATAAAATAAAAGAAGAAGGAAACAAAGGCTATTTTGTACAAGCAGATGTCATGAAGATTGATGAACTTCGTAAAGCTAAAGCAGAAATATTAGAACGAAGCAAACAAATTGATGTCTTAATAAATGTAGCAGGAGGTAATGTACCGGGTGCTACTCTAAGAGATGATCAACCTATTTTTGATATGAAAATTGAAGATTGGGATAAAGTGATTAATCTAAATCTGAATGGAACAATTTATCCTTGTTTAGTCTTTGGAGAAGCCATGGCTCAAGCAAAATCCGGTTCCATTATCAACATTTCTTCCATGGCTGCACTTGCTGTTTTAACGCGAGTTCCCGGTTATTCTGCTGCTAAAGCTGCAATTACCAATTTCACCAAATGGATGGCTAATGACTTAGCACAAAAATATGGTGACAAATTACGGGTTAATGCCATTGCTCCCGGATTTTTCATAGGAGAACAAAACCGGAAGGTTCTTATTAATCCGGATGGCACATTAACCGAACGAAGTCATAAAATATTAAACAATACCCCTATGGGTAGATTTGGCGATCTCTCTGAGTTGAATGGCTATGTACATTATTTATCAAGTGAAGCTTCCAGCTTTGTAACAGCCACTGTGCTTCCAATAGATGGAGGATTCATAGCTTTTAGCGGGGTATAAAAGAAACAAATGGTTGTTATTAAACTATTTCATCATAGTCGTACAACCTTATAATTCAATACAAAAA
>CAZFXK010000018.1:12539-24912 GCA_964522975.1 uncultured Bacteroides sp.
AAACAGGATATACCATTATGTTTACTTATTGCGCTATAGCCTATATAATTGCGTGGGATTGCATGAAGCTATTAGTACCAAAATACAAATTGGTAAAAGGATTGTAGATAATATTCTAATCCGTATAAAATAAATCTTAATAATTCTTTAATTTCAATATTATTTTAATTTAAGGTGGGATATAAAAAGGATTGCTTATTTTTACAGCAATCCTTTTTTATGGATATCTTTATTGAATCCATAAAACTTAGAGTTTCCGTAACACCTTAATGATGAGTAGACAAGCCAATATAATGCACGAACAATTACATTTAGTAGGAGGCTCTCCTATTAAGATAAAGAAGTGTAATTACGATTACTTCAAATACCCATATCATTTTCATATGGAATATGAAATAGCTTATATTCACAAGGGCTATGGAACACTCTACGCGGGGAATAGTATAAACTCTTTTAAGGATGACTATTTAGTACTATTTGGAAGTAACTATCCACACATGTTTAAAAGTCATCAAGATTTTTATGATCAATCGCCCAAACTAAGAACCCACGCCATTATCATTCACTTTCAAGAAGACTTCTTAAAGGAATCCCGAAAATATTATCCTGAATTTAATGGTATCAACCAATTACTTATTAACTCCCAATATGGTGCAACCTTTGGCTTGGAAGGAAATGAACAATTAAGAGAAAAAGTGGAAAACATTACCCATGCCACAGGCCTGAAGCGATTAATAGAATTAATAGATATTCTCTATTTAATGGGACAATCTACAAATGTTTCATTTTTAGGTCAACAAAAAGAAAAAGATTTGCTAACGACTAAAGATGAAAGGTTAATTAAGGTTTTAAGTAAAATCAATACTGAATATCACAAAGAGATACATCTTGAAGAAATTGCGGAAATTGCAGGAATGAATCCTTCTGCTTTTTCAAGATACTTTAAACAAAAAACAAGTAAAACACTTACCAGATATATCAATGAGTTACGAATTAATTATGCTTGCGAACTTTTGATTGAAGAAAGATTATCTATTTCCCAAATTGCTTACGAGTGTGGATTCAATAACATATCGAACTTTAATCGCCAATTTAGGAACATTACTACTTTTAATCCTTCTGATTATATTAAAAAATTCAGTCGTAACATCTCACAAAACGAAAAATTCAAACAAGGAATTAAAACAGTTTAAATCACAAAGCAAAAACAATTAAGATTCACACCTTGAAAGCTTTGAATTATTCTCATATTTTATTGCTATAAGAAATGAATTAATTCCATTTGATATAATAAAGAATAATACAACAAGTTATTTTTTATTTCCTTTATAGCGATCAGTACCTATCCAAGTTAATTTACGCCATACAGCCTCAAACGGACCATAACGATGGGTCTTAAGCCACCATACACAAAACGTCCATTGGACTAAAAACAAGACAATGCCCACAATCAAACTAAAAGTAATAGATAGGTATTGACCAAGATATAATCCCCATGAATAAAATAAGAAAGAACCAATTATGGATTGAAAAATATAATTGCTTAAGCTCATTTTACCAAATGGAGCCAATTTATTAAGTAAGCCATTATTCTTTGCCAGATAATAGACTAATAAAAATGCAGTAACAAGTACAAGCATAAAGCTTAATTTATGTAATGAAGATAAGATAATATTTAATGGATCAAGCAGCTCTTTTCTACTTACAAAGTCTGGTAACATATTTGTAATTCCATACAATGGAAAAAAAGCTAATAGTGAGAATCCTAATGTCTTCAACCATAACATTCTGTTTTTGGCAGTTTCAACAAAAAATTCTTTTCTACCTAAAAACAGACCTAATAAAAACAAACCTATGATTTGCATTACTCTACCATTCAATAAAGCCCACGTTATACTAGCCAGTTGCCCTTCCCACAAATTCATCTTTGCAGTTTGCCAAAAGTTTCCAGTATGCCTAATCTGATAGGAGACTTCCCAAAAAGAACTATCTAATGAATTTTGAGCCATCTGATATTCCGGATTCACCAAAGCATAAATAATTCTACCCCAATCAAAGGGCTGAAGCATACAAATCACAATGATAATCATCAATGCTCTATTCTTAAGTCTACATAGAAGAGGAAGTATTACACCTAAAATAGCATAAGTAGTTAATATTTCTCCGGTAAAAAACATGGCATTCAACTGCCCTAAAAGAAACAGCAAAACCATACGCCATAAAAACCGCGAACGAAAATCTCTACCTCTTTTTCTTTCATTTTCGTATTGGATATAAAATCCGAATCCAAAAAGAAGAGCAAAAACAGCATATGCTTTTCCTCCAAAAAGAAAGAAAAACCCATCCCAAATGACTTTATCCGTAAATTCCATCCAACCTGGAACTACATCAGGAAAAACATAGAAATTAAAATGCTCTAAACTATGTAAGAGTACAATGGCCATTACTGCAAGTCCTCTTAAAACGTCAACTGCAACAATGCGCTGATTCGATGGATTTAAATTTTCAGACATGAAGATGAATTTATTATTCTATTATAAATTTCAGATTTATTAAAACTTACACAAGTGGAAATAGTACCTGTAAGCCTTCTCTATACATTTAAAATGTAAAAAGACTATAAGTAATATCTTATAATCTTTTTTATCTTATTACGTGACTCGGGTGGGATTCAAACCCACGACCTTCAGAACCGGAATCTGATGCTCTATTCAGCTAAGCTACCGAGCCTTATTTTCACCTTGACTGCAAAAATAAATAAAATAACAAAAGCAGCCTAATTAAACTCATATTATTATAAATCACCAAACAAATCCATTTGATAATAAGTTAAGCTTCTTGAATTTTTAACCTCAAAGTGTCAGAATATAGTGATATTTAATCGCATATTAATTTATATTATCTATCTTTGCTACACAAAAATCAAAAAACAACGACTCAATACATGAGCTACCTAATAAAACCGGAAGGATATAAAC
Source organism: uncultured Bacteroides sp. (assembly GCA_964522975.1). GTDB lineage: Bacteria > Bacteroidota > Bacteroidia > Bacteroidales > Bacteroidaceae > Bacteroides_E. The sequence continues at coordinate 15,518 of CAZFXK010000018.1, forward strand.
CTTTACTAGATTTAAAACAAACCGAACTGGGGATCAAACAGATAAAAGACTTTTTTCAGACTAATTTATCTGCAGAACTAAGGCTTCGTAGAGTTACGGCTCCACTATTTGTTTTGAAAGGAATGGGAATTAACGATGATTTAAGTGGCATAGAACGCCCCGTTTCATTTCCCATAAAAGATTTGCAGGACGCAGAGGCTGAAGTAGTTCACTCATTAGCTAAATGGAAACGGGTAACACTTGCTGATTATCATATTGATACAGGATATGGCATCTATACTGACATGAATGCCATCCGCTCTGATGAAGAGCTGGGTAATTTGCATTCTCTTTATGTTGACCAATGGGATTGGGAATTAGTCATTACTGACGAAAACAGAAACTTTGAATTCTTAAAGAACATAGTCAACCGCATTTATGGAGCGATGATTCGTACAGAATATATGGTTTATGAAATGTACCCCGTCATACGCCCTTGCTTACCTCCGGAAATTCATTTCATCCATGCAGAAGAGTTGAGAAAAATGTTTCCTGATTTATCTCCTAAAGATCGGGAACATGCCATTACTAAAGAATATAAGGCTGTGTTCATCATAGGTATTGGTGGAAGATTAGGCGATGGCAAAAAACACGATAATCGTGCTCCGGACTATGATGATTATACCTCTCTTGGATTGAATGGATATCCGGGACTAAATGGTGACATCTTAGTGTGGGATCACATATTAAAACAACCTATGGAGCTTTCATCCATGGGAATTCGCGTAAATAAAAAAATACTTCTTCATCAACTGAAAGAAGAAGGCAAGGAGGATCGTTTAGAATTATATTTTCATAAACGCCTTATGAATGATGAACTACCTTTATCAATTGGTGGAGGCATCGGGCAATCCAGACTTTGTATGTTCTATCTGAGAAAAGCACATATTGGAGAAATTCAAGCTAGTATTTGGCCAAAACAAATGCGAAAAGAGTGTGCAAAACATCAAATACATCTCATATAAAACAAAGATGAACGTAAAGATTGAATCCAGTTGGAAAGAACAACTTCAGGAAGAGTTTAACAAACCTTATTTCCAGAACTTAGTGTCGTTTGTGAAAAAAGAATACAAATCACAAACCATTTACCCTCCCGGTTCTTTAATATTCAACGCATTTAATCTTTGTTCCTTTAAGGATACAAAAGTTGTAATCATTGGACAAGATCCTTATCACGGACCTAACCAAGCTCATGGACTTTGTTTTTCGGTTAATGACGGTGTTCCCTTTCCTCCTTCATTGAATAATATATTTAAAGAAATACAAAATGACATAGGTTCAACAATTCCTACTACCGGCAATTTAACTCGTTGGGCCGAACAAGGAATCCTTTTACTCAATGCAACACTAACGGTACGAGCCGGACAAGCCGGTTCTCATCAAAATCAAGGATGGGAACAATTTACCGATGCAGTCATTCGTCTGCTAGCTGAAAAGAAAGAAGATTTAGTCTTTATGCTCTGGGGAGCATATGCTCAGAAAAAAGGTTCGTTTATAGACCGAAATAAGCATTTGGTGCTAGAATCTGTACACCCTTCTCCTTTAGCTGCTCACCGTGGATTTTGGAACAATCACCATTTTAGCAAGACTAACCAATATTTAAAACAACAGGGTAAAGCTCCAATAAATTGGTAAATCAATAATTTATCATACCCTTATTATACACCTCTTTTCTATTACTTTTATTTATAGAATTTTCAGTGAAACTAACTGAGAAAGGGCCTTTGTCTTTTTTCAAATTCTAAAGGATAAGCCTCCAATTAATACCACTTAACATTACTTTGAGTATGACTGCGTTGATCCCACTTTAAGTCTTGTAACATGCTTGCATTAGCTCGAATAGTAAAGTTATAATACTTCCAACGACCAAAAGGAGAAATACTGGCCGACATATTGAAACAGTGCAAATCACGAGATACTGATAATGAGGTTTGAGTTACCTCTTTTGCTGTAAAATCATATCCGGTACTGAAGTTAATTGTCCAACGATTCGAAATCTTGACATTTCCCGAAGCATTAATATTATGAGTATAGGTAAAAGGATAACGCATCGTTTTTTCATTAATGCGCTTACTCCTATCTTCACGAATATTAAAAGAGTAATTGATGTTAAGAGACCAAGGCATCTTGAACACTTGATAACCATCTTCATCTACTTCAGCTTCTTTTATCGTTTTTTTAGGAATCTGGTCTTCTAAATCATAATCATCCTCTGAATCTGTTGCTTCAGAATCTTTCTTTTCAGTCTCATCTTTATCCTTACCAAACCACTTTTTCCAAGTTTCATTATTAAAAGTATAATTAAAAGAAGAACCCCATCCTTGAAAACGACCAAAACGACCATACGACCACTCCGTACGATTACCTTCATAGACCCTACCATTTTCATCAAACTGATAAGCATAAGTTGCAAACGAGGCATTCATATTCAATGTGTAACTTTTGGATAATTTTAAACGAAGTTGCATAGACAGGTCGCTCCAAGGTTTTTCCTCAGCTGCAAAGTTATAGGATAAGTTAAACCCCAACTCATCTATCAAACTTACTTTTTTAACAGAATCTGACTTTGTCTTATATTTCATCTCAATATTATTCGAAACATCGAAGGAGATGACACCTTGTTTACCTCTACCCGGTACGCTAAAGGGTTGTTCTTGATAGGGAGAATAAAACTGTTGATTCCCATCAGCATCTGTATATTCTTTATAATAGCCATAACGAGAAGCTCCAAAATCAGGAGTCGCACTTAGTGAAACCTGAGGTGAAAACACATGGCGTATTTGAATATCTTTACTCTTCATGAACAGAGGTTTATACATACCATATAATTTTGTGTTTAAACTTAAACTTGCATTGTAATTATAAACCCGATGAAAACCATAAATAGTATCTGTTGGCAACAATTGTTTCTGATCCATATCATACTCTTTCATTATTTTCTTGGTGTACCAACGTTCCGTATAATTTACAGAGGGTGAGATATTGAAATGATTAAACAACGTAAAGGTTGCACTAATAGGTATGTTATGCTGCATTCCATTCGTCCAGTCCTTGATCAGGCTCTTTTGAAATAACTCATTGTCTTTTGTTCTAATGCTATTGGTTAAACGACCGGAGTAACTAAATGAAATTTTCTCATACCACCGCTCCTGTCCAACCGCACGCTTCCTTTTAAAAGGGAATTTACGACTCAAGGTAATATTTAAATCAGGCAAGGTTACAGCAATGGAGGAGTCTTTCACCGTTTGAGCTATATTAAAGGTACTAGCTAACGTAAGCCCTATATCAGGAAAAGTTCTAGAGTAACTCACACTCGATGTTTTCGTGTTTTGAGTTAATAAATTCGAGTTATACAAGTTATCAATATTTGAACGCTCATAACTACTAGTAGCAAAATTCACCTGAGCAGAAAAAGTAGCATTAGGGTTTGCTTTAGGATCTTGACGATGAGACCAAACAATCTTAAAGTCTTTAGCTTCAGCATAATCTGGAAGTCCCTTATCTCCTGTTTTAGTAACTTGATAGTCTGCATGCAAAGAACCTGAATACCGATATCTTTTATTATAATTCGATTCTAAACCTAAAGCCCAAGATCCTTTAGTAAATATATCTCCGGTCAACTTCAAATCCATAATATCACTCATAGCAAAATAGTATCCTCCACGTGTCAAACCAAACCCACGACTATAATCATCCATATAAGTAGGCATAATTACGCCGGAAGAATAACTGGAAGTAAACGGAAAAAAGAAAAACGGAACAGCTATGGGTAAAGGTACATCCTCAACCACAAGATAAGCAGGACCTGCAACCACATTCTTTTTAGGTTTTACTTTTGCCATGGTCATCTGAAAGTAGAAGTGAGGATTATCGTGATGATCACAAGTAGTATATCGCCCACTCTGCATATAGATCTCATCATTCGCCCCTTTTTTTGCATTATAACTGGTTACATAACCTTCTCCTTGTTGCGTTACAATATTATGTATAAAACCTTTTTTACTTTTAAAGTTATAACGAATGGTTTCAGATTCATACGGAGTATCACCATCTTTAAATACAGGACGACCTTGAAGAACCTCTAAAGAGTCGGGCACTCCACGGGCAAATACGGTACTGCTGTCCATATTCATGGAAATGACCTCCGACACCAATTCTATATCTTCATAGTTCACCTTCCCATCACCATATAAATGAGCATAACCATCTTGAGTAAAGACAATGGAGTCGTTGGCTTCATAGAAAACAGGTGCATCAAGAGCTTCTTTCTTTGGCTCTTCAACTAGGGTTAAGGAATCAACAGAAAGTGTATCTGAAACCACAAATTCAATGGAATCAGGAGACATGGAAATGGAATCTTCTATCGCTACTTCCGGAATAATCAAAGAATCTGCTGCTACAGAAGAAGGCAAAGTTCCTTGTTGCGCAACAGCATCTTTAGGAAATAACAAGAGAAGCAAAATCAGAAAAAAAGATGTAATTATTTTCCGTCGTATTGGCACCATTTTGCCTAATTATAATTATACTTTAAGGAGCAAAAGTACATAATCTATACTAATATATCAGAAGAAAAAGGGGATTAAATGTTTTTTTAGAAATCATAAAAAAAGTTCACACCATTCATCAAACCGTTTTACGCCCTCTTCACTATGTATGGCAATACTTTTACGGGCTGCTGATAAGCTTTTCTTTTCTCCTAAATGAGTCTTTGAATAAAAAGTATCAGCAAAACAAATGAGCTTTTCTTCAATAGAAACAGGAATCATATCTTTTACAGGAACAGGCATATTCAAAGAGAGAATTTCTTCTTTACTAATGCCTGCACCGGTATGACGCTCACAAACTAAAGCATGACGAGGAAAACCCTCTGTTCTCATTAATTCTGCACCCAAATAACCGTGACATAAGTAAGGATATTCTCCAAAACATTGAATTTGGGGAGCATGGGTCATGAAAATGCCAATATCATGCAGCATACCGGCCTCATAAACAAATTTTTCATCGATTGGCAAAGATGAATTAGCAGCCAATTCTAAGGCAAAATCGCTCACTTGTTTACTATGAGTCATTAAAATATGTTTTAATTGATTCTCTTTCGGGTAATACGTATTTATTACTCTAATAATATCTAACATTATAAACAGCTCTTTATTATATGCAATTATAAACAATCATCTTATTTATTCTACCTTCTCAAAATTCGCATTTCTTGTACTTCGTAAATACTTTCATTTTCTTCTGCATATTTCTCTCTATTTTTTAGGTTATGTGCTATTTAAAATATCAAAAATAGGCATAAAAAAAGAAGGCAAACAAAAATTACAATCTAAAAATCAACCTTTTTTTCACTTGCCTCAAACGCTAGAACCTTTGCACGATAAGATAATTATAAAACATTTAGTTTTTCGAGACTATTCCATTAGTGATTAAGACTTTCATCTTGTACCCATATTACACATCTATAAGGAAGCAAAAAAGACAACCCATATGGATTGTCTTTTTTGCATTCATTACTAAAGGGAAACTAGTGAGTTCCACCACCTAATGCTCTGTAAAGATCAGATGTTGCCTGTAATTGTTGCAACTTATCACCTATCAAATTAAGTTGAGCTTCCAATAACCCTTGTTGGGCACTTAAAACCTCTAAATAAGTAGCCTCATCAGCTTTGAATAGTTCTTGAGTATAATCAACAGCCTTTGTTAAGGACTCGACTTGGATTCTCCTATCCTCATTTTTCCTCAGGGATGTTTCATAAGTTGACAATATATCAGAGACTTCTTGTCCGGCGTGTAACACTGTTTTTTCAAAATTCAACAGAGCAATCTGCTGATCCGATTTTGCTACTTTCAATTGAGTATTCAATTGTTTACGAGCAAAAAGAGGTTGAACAAGTCCTCCGGCTATGCTGGCAAATAAATTTTCGGGTTTGAAAAAATGACTCAACCCATTGGTTGTAGAATAACCTATTAACCCGGAGCTAAGATTTATGGACGGGTAAAAACTGGCTCTTGCCACTTGTGTCAATTCAAAAGCGGAACGAAACTCCAATTCTGCTTGATTAACATCCGGACGATAAGCTAACATTTGAGCCGGAATACCGTGCTTTATGCTTTGAGGCACAATCTGTATTTCCAGCGTAGTACGAGCAATAGCTCCCGGTTTTCGTCCTAATAAAGTACAAAGAGCATTTTCCAGTTGTTTAATATTGTTTTCCAGTTCAGGAATAGAGGTTTTAGTACTAGCCAATGCAGCCCTGGTTTGTTCAACCGCAGCACCATTAGTCATTCCTGCCTCTTTCATTGCCTCCATGGTTACCAGGTTTTCCTCCATCAAAACAATCATATCATTAGTAACCCTTAATTGTTCATCAAGAGCCAGCAAAGAATAATAGGTATTAGAAATATTTGCAATCAAAGAGGTTTGAATCAAATTTCGTCCGGCATAACTATTTAGCATTTGTGCATATTTTGCTCTGGATTGGCGATTCATTTTACCCCATATATCTAACTCCCAACTGGCTACAATACCCAATGTATAGTTTTCTGTATGATAAGCTAAATTATTCTTCTCTTTAGATGCTCCAGTTAATGGATCGGCATTACTCAAACGGGTTTGATTCACTTGTGCTGACAGAGCTATATCCGGAAAATAAGCTGCTCTAGCCATTCCTAAAACAGCCTCAGCTTGCTTGATTCGCTCCTGAGCAATAAGCATATCATAATTATTACCCAAAGCTTCATGAATGTATGTTTGTAAAAACATATCACTAAAAAACTCATACCAGGGAATTGAGGCAATAGTTGTTGTATCCACCGGATTTTCATCTCTAAACAAATCCTCACTATCTACTTGAGGAGACTTATATCTATTAACAACCTGACAGGATGAAAATCCTATCAGAGTAATAAATCCCGTCAGAACCAATCCTTTTATACAATTTCTTCTTTTCATATTATTCTTCAATTAGTTGTTGTTTGGCTTCTCCACGATTTTTTCCCTTTAAGCGTTCTTCCAAACTTTGAAACACTATATATAATATGGGTATGATCAACACTCCGATAATAGTTCCAATAAGCATACCTCCAATGGCACTAAGACCAATCGAGTTATTACCTATGGCACCTGCTCCACGAGAAAGAGCTAAAGGAGTTAACCCTGCTATAAAAGCAAATGATGTCATTAAAATAGGCCGCAAACGGGCAACTGCTCCATTTATCGCTGCATTAACAATACTTTGTCCTTGCTGGCGACGTTGTATGGCATATTCTACAATTAGAATTGCATTTTTAGCTAAGAGTCCTATTAACATAACCAATGATATTTGCACATAAATATTATTAACGATACCCTTATCTACCCCAAACAACAGAATGAAGATAAACACACCGGCCAATCCAACGGGTAATGATAACAATACAGCTAATGGAATAATATAGCTTTCATATAATGCAGAAAGCAACAAATAAACAAAGACAATACAAATGACAAATATGATAGCTATTTGCGATCCTTGTCCCACTTCTTCTCTTGTCATTCCCGAATATTCATAACCATAACCTGAAGGAAGAATCTCTTTACTCACTTTTTCTACCGTATTAATAACATCACCTGTACTATATCCTTTGGTAAAATCAGGCACAATTGTTACATCCATAGACTGAAACATGTTAAAGCGCGTCAAGGCTTGCGGTCCAGTTACCGGATGCAATGTGATAAACTCTGTAATAGGAGCCATCTCACCTACGGGTGTACGAATAAAAATACCATCTAAATCTTCTAATTTCTCTCTATACTTCGGTGGAGCTTGGACCATCACACGGAATTGTTTACCATAGATGTTAAAATTAGATACATACATACTTCCCACATACGATTGTAAGGTTGTCATCACTTCACTTAAAGTCAAGCCCGACTCTTTAATCTTTGGTACGTTAGCTTCTATTACACGTTGAGGGAAATTAGGATTAAACGTAGTCATGGCCATCATTACCTCATCTTGCTTATTCATCTCAGCCAGAAATTCATTAGTTAAGTTAAAGAAGTCGTGAATATCTCCACCCGTTTTATCTTGCATCTTTAACTCTACACCTGTGCTCATACCAAAACCTTGAAGCGTAGGCATGCCAAAAAACATAAAGGTTGCATTTGGTATGTTTTGTGTTTTTTGAGTCAGGTAGGCAGCTATGTCATCCGGAGTCATATCTCTATCGTCCCAATGTTTCAATTTAATCATAAGAGTTGCATACGAGCTTGCTTGCCCTCCCATTCCGGCAAGGAAGTTTACCCCTGTAATCTCAGTCACAAAATCAATGGCTTCAATTTCTTCCGTAATTTTTATAACCTCTTGAACAATGGAATCTGATCTCTCCAGTGCAGAACCCGGAGGCAAAGAAACCAATCCAATCATAGAACCACTATCCTCCTGAGGTACAAATCCTGTAGGGATTTTATTCATCATCAGATATAAACCACCCGAAAACAGGATAACAATGGCTAATGTAATCCAACGATTTTTTTTCTTTCCTAAAAAGTGCAACGAAGATTTATATTTTTTTATTCCGGCACTAAAACCCACATTAAATGCATAGAAAAAACGTTGTAAAAAGTTTTTCTTTTTTACTCCTTTATTAAAATGAGGTTTCAGAAAGATAGCACACAGGGCCGGACTCAAAGTTAAAGCATTAACTGCCGATAAAGCAATGGCAATGGCCAATGTTAACCCAAACTGTTTAAAGAACACACCCGATGTGCCTCCAATGAAGCTAACCGGTATAAACACCGAAGACATAACCAATGTAATGGCTACAATGGGCGGGGCAATTTCTTTCATCGCTGCCAATGTTGCTTTTCGAGGATCTGTTTCCCCATTCTCCATCTGAGCATGTACAGCCTCAACCACTATAATGGCGTCGTCAACTACAATACCAATAGCTAACACTAAAGCAAACAAAGTAAGAATGTTAATGGAGAACCCCAACACTAAAAGGAAAAAGAACGTACCGATAATGGCTACCGGAACGGCTATGGCAGGTATTAAAGTTGATTTCCAATCTTGCAAGAAAATGAAAACAACTAAAAAGACTAATAAGAGTGCTTCAACAAATGTATGTAGTACTTTGCTAATGGAGGCTTCCAAAAACTCGTTGGCATCCATCATATAAGTAACCTCTAATCCCGGAGGAAAAGACTCAGAAGCTTCATTTACTACCTCTTTGATATTGTTAATCAGCTCTTGTGCATTTGTTCCACCACTTTGACTCACAGCTAAAAATATAGCATCATTACCATTCGTTCGGGTGGTTACACTATAATTCAAAGAACCCAGCTCTACATCGGCAACATCTTTTAATCGAAG
>CAZFXK010000018.1:25012-29512 GCA_964522975.1 uncultured Bacteroides sp.
TACATAACTACTCAGTTGTTTCCTTACGGTTACCCCTACCTGTTTAACCTCTTCCGGAAGAAGAGGAGTAGCCGTAGCTACCAGATTTTGAACGTTTACCGCTGCAATGTCCGGATCGGTTTCTTTCGTAAAATAGACTTGAATACTGGCAATACCGGAATTTGAAGCCGTAGAAGTCATATAGGTCATTCCCTCAACGCCGTTAACAGCTTCTTCAATAGGTATGACCACACTGTTCATAACCACATCGGCACTAGCACCCGTATATTGAGCCATAATATGTACAGTAGGAGGCGCAATATCCGGATATTGTTCAACCGGCAATGTAACAATGCCAATAATTCCGAGTACTACTATAACAATGGATATTACAGTGGATAATACGGGTCTCTCTATAAATGTTTTTAACATGTTAATTCTGTTTTTTAGTTATAAAATCTCCCGACAGCAGCTTTTGACCACTGTTTTCAATTTGTGTAAGTGTAATTCATGAAAAAGAAAGGTTATTAAATTGCTATTTTCTTTCCGTGATTCAGAGTAGCTAATCCATCTGTAACGATCATATCACCTTTATTCAATCCATCTGTTATTACATAACTTTTACCATCAGGAGTAGGTAGTGTGGCAACAACTTGCTGAACGACGGAATCAGTTTGAACCGTATAAACTATGATTTTATCTTGTAGGGAAAAAGTAGCTTTTTGAGGAATGACAATAACATCAGTCATCGGTTTCGGAATGGCAATTTTCCCACTTAGCCCACTTCTAAGTTGCCCCTCCTTATTTGGAAATTCTGCCCGGAAACTAGCAGTTCCTGTAGTGATATTTATTGACCCGGTAATTGTTTCGATTCTTCCTTTCTCTCCGTATTCCGTTCCATCTGCAAGAGTTAAACTAATTTCCGGAAGATTTTCTATTTTCTCGGCTTGAGTAGTTCCTTCCACAGAATTTAAAAAATTGAAAAGTTCTTTTTCATTCAACGAAAAATAAGCATAAACGCTACTGGTATTCGCAACAGTAGTCAACACATTGGATGAGTCTACCAAGCTTCCCAAACGAAGGGGTATTTCTCCAATAACACCATCTACCGGACTAGTTACATTGGTCCAACCTATGGTTGCCTGCGCATTTTTTAATGTAGCTTCAGCTTGTGCCAAACCGGCTAAAGCCGATTGATAGGCATCTTCTGTTTGTATCAATTGAATGTTGCTGATAATATTTTTCTCCACTAATGGACGAATCCTATCCACATTTATTTTTGCCGTATTCACTTGAGCTTGAGCACTTGTTAATGCGGCATTGGCACTTGTTAGATCTTGTTCTGCTTGAGGTGAGTTTATTTTGAATAAAACTTGTCCTTTCTTCACAACCGAACCCTCATCAATATAGATGGCATCAATAAAACCATCTATACGAGGACGTATTTCAATATCTTCTTTTCCTTTGATGGTTGCCGGATAAATTGATAATAACTCAATATCTTGTTCACTAACAATGGTTGTTGGATATTTTAATCTATTAGCTTCTCCCGATGCCTCTTTTTTGTTTCCACATGAAACCGTACACAATAATAACATAAGAGCCATGGCTCCATAAATAATTTTGTCAATCTTCATAATCTTAATAATTTACTTTTGTAATTTTTCGGATAGCTTAAGCAGTTGATTAGTAAAATTCATTAAATCAATATCCTTATAAACCATTTCTCTCATTTCCACAAGGTCTTTCTTAGCCTGAAAGTATACTGATTTTCCTTGAGCAGTTAATTTAATCTCTACTGTTCTTGTGTTTACAAGCCCTCTTTCTCTTTCTATTAAATCTCTTTTTTGGAGATTACGTAGTATGGTAGAGGTAGTCATTGGACTGATTTTAGTTCGTTCAGCAAGATCAATTTGTATGACCTCTGTTTCTTTTTTTGAAATATGATAGATACCTTCTAAAATTTCAAATTGTAAATAAGTAAGACCATACCTACCCAAAACATTATTTCTGGTTTTATCCAACAATCTTGTCGTATTCCAGATAAGTTTATCTACTTGTGATACTTCTGTTACATTTAACACTTCCATTCTTAAAACATTTTTTATTCTTTACAATAAACCAACTTAGCTTAGAAGTAAAAAAAATAGAACCACCCAGAGTGTTTCTATTTTTCTTGAACAAAATTGATGCTTTTGGGCTGATAAACCTATATCATATTTACCTCGTAAATGTCCATATTCGCTTAATTTATTTTTTTTAAGAATAATATACATATTATCAGCAAAACACCTATTTTTAATTGTTTTATGCTTATTTAAGGATACAAAACAACGATATTCAAAATTGTTTTAATATGTTCATATTCGCTTTTTTATTTTGAATTGAAAGCTATTTATATATGGTTTATAACTTATTATTCTTTATATTAAAATGACAAACAACAAAATTGAGAAATTAAACTTTTCAGATCTTTCGGATTCTATAACACCTTATAATATTAGAAATTTTGTTATTACTAAAAATGGTAATCCACCGAAAGATTTTTCGTTCAATCATCCGTTTTCTTTCGATGGCATTGTTTTTATTGTTTGCACTGAAGGAAATGCCAAAACAAAAATAGCTTTTGAAGAATACAAGATCGAGAAAAACAGTGTTATAACTGTACTTTCAAATCAAATCATTGTAGGGATGGAACACTCCAAAGATTTTTCCTCGCAATTATTGATTTTATCTCCTGATTTTTTTTCCGGCTTACCATTGCCGAAGGATTATGACATTTATAAAGAAATTATTCAAAATCCCGTATTAAAGATATCAAAAGAGGAAACACAACATCTCCTTAAATATTATGCACTTATTATAGATACATTCAATGATAAAAAACATCTATTTTTAGAACAGGTAGTTACAGCTCTTATATTTTCTCTACTATTAGAAATTTCCGCATTGTATTTAGAACAAAATGGTGAGAAAAAAGAAAAAAACTCCTCACGTAATGAAAAAATCACAGAGCAATTCTTCTCTCTGCTAAAAGAACACTATAAAGAAAGAAGAACAGCTTCTTTTTATGCAGATAAAATGTTTATTACACCAAAATATTTATCTTCCGTATTAAAAAAAGTTACCGGAAGACCTGTAAGTGTATGGATTGAAGATGCAATAACGATAAGAGCCAAAATATTATTAAAATCAACAGAACTCACAGTATTACAAATATCAGAGGAGTTAAACTTTCCGAACCCATCTTATTTTGGACGTTTCTTCAAGAAAAAAACAGGGGTGACACCCAGAGATTATAGAGAAAGTTAATTTGAAAACCACCTCTAAAAAGGAACTATAAAGTTTTTACCACAACATAATATAATAAACATATACATTATGAAATAACGTTACTTTTATTTTTAACATCAGCTAAAAAGAACAGTTTTCAAGAAAATAAGAGCTTAAGAATTCTAAAACATGTAACGAACTTCATCCTAAAATAAAAAATAGTGAAACTATGGATCAAGAATTAATAATTATAGCAATTCACAAAGAAGATAAGGCTTGGATATTGAAAGAATTACTGGAAAGTAAATCGATCAAAGTTTATCTTGAAGAATTGGAAAATGTTTATTCTAATGACAACTCCAAAAACTATTACATAAAAGTTGAGATCAAAAACATAAATAAGGCTCTTTCTTTAATAGAAGAAATAAATCCATTTAATTATGGTAATCAAAACATTCATAAAGCGGAGGATAATCTGAAGCGAATTTTAGTTGCAGTCGACTTTTCCGATTATTCAAAAAAAGCTTGTCAAGTGGCTTTCAACATTGCTTCAGAAATTCATGCAAAAGTCAAAATACTGCACGTTTATCAAAACATCTATTTCCCTTCTCATATCCCTTTTGCTGATAGCCTAAAAGAGACACCAAATGAAGGCTTGCTTGATAAAACAAGGAAAAAGATGCTTAACCTTTGCGTTGAAATTGACGAATACATTAGCAACGGGGATTGGCCTTCCATCAATTATTCATATTCTCTCCGAGAAGGACAAGTGGATGAAGAAGTTGAAAATTTTGTATTGGAATATAAACCCTCTTTACTCGTTTTAGGCACGAAAGGGTTAGACAATACACCTTCTATATTAGGTAATGTAACAGCAGATATCATAGAAATAATAAATGTACCCGTTTTGGCCATTCCGGTAGATTCTCCTATAAACTCCATAGCAGACATAAAACATGTTGTGTTTTTAAGTACCCTGCAAAATAAGGAAATGCCCTCTTTCAATCGCCTTTTAGATATTTTCAAACCCTATCCTAATATTAGGATAACATTGTTACATATAAACCAAATTAACCGTAAAGGGGATAAATGGACAAACGAAGAACTTGCAAAGATTAGTCAGTCTTTTGAGATGCTACATCCTCAACTTAATATCAACTATAAGCTAATTGATTCTCCGGATATAGCTCTTGCTTTATCTGATTTCATTATACAAGAAAATGTATCCATAATAAGCCTAAACACGAG
>CAZFXK010000019.1:0-29281 GCA_964522975.1 uncultured Bacteroides sp.
GCTTCAAATAATAACCGACGTACTGCAGAATCAGTAACCTCGTCATCGGCAATAGCTTGAGGACGCATATGTAAACTAACCAACTTTTGAACATATTTCATTTTCTCGTTCATAGGTAGCTTCAAACGACGAAATAGCCGAGGTATCATTTTTTCCCCTATGAAGTTATGATTATGAAAAGTCCAGCCTGTTTGAGGATCCCATCGTTTTGTTGCCGGTTTTGCAATATCGTGAAGAATTGCGGCCCAACGCAACCACAAATTATCTGTATTCTTGCTTATATTATCTAATACTTGCAGGGTATGATAGAAATTATCTTTATGGCCTCTTCCATTACGAGTTTCCACTCCTTGTAGTGCTACTAATTCCGGAAAGATTATCTCCAATAATCCTGAGCGTTCCAGATCGATGAATCCCTTGGAAGGTACAGGCGAAAGAATGATTTTATTCAATTCATCAATTATACGTTCAGCTGATATGATTCGGATTCGCTCACAATTTCGCTCAATTGACTTAAACGTTTCATCTTCCACATAGAAATTTAATTGCGTAGCAAAGCGGATGCAACGCATCATACGCAGAGGATCATCATTAAAGGTTACATCCGGGTCTAAAGGAGTACGAATAATCCCTTCCTCTAAATCTTTCACACCATCAAACGGATCGACCAACTCCCCCAAGCGATTTTCATTCAAACAGATGGCTAATGCATTTATGGTAAAATCACGACGATTCTGATCATCTGCTAATGTGCCATCTTCAACAATTGGTTTACGGGAATCGTGCTGATATGATTCTTTACGGGCCCCCACGAATTCCACCTCTACGGAATTTTGCTTTACTTGTGCAGTTCCAAAGTTTTTAAAAACGGATATCGATGTACCTTGACCTAACCGCTTGGCAAAGGCTTTAGCCATTTGTATCCCACTACCCACTACTACCACATCAATATCATCAGAATGACGATTAAGCAGTAAATCCCGCACATAGCCTCCTACCACATAACATTCCAACTCTAACTCATCAGCAGTAGCCGTAATTTGTGGGAACAAATCGTGTTCAAAATATTTTTTCAATTCATTGGGGGTTAGCTCAATCATCTTACAATTATTAAGTTTTCGCATACAAAGGTACAAAAAACTGATATTATTCTTATTTTTGTTCTAACATAATCCCATAAATAAGCCCTATGAAAAAAATAATCCTATTTTTAAGTCTTTTCATCCTTTTAACTGCTTGTGGTAAAAGTCAAGATGAAAAAGCACAAGCAAAACTGGATGCAGCACAAATTGCCTTTGAAAAAGGGGATTTCAATCAAGCTAAAATAGAGATTGACAGTATAAAAATTCTCTATCCTAAAGCATTTAAAGTCAGAAGAACAGGTATTGGATTAATGCAGGAAGTTGAATTAAAAGAACAAGAAGTCACCTTAGCGTACCTTGACAGCTTACAAGAAGTTAGAGAACAGGAATTAGATTCCATAAAAGGACAATACACTTTTGAAAAAGACGAAGAATACCAAGACATAGGCAACTATTTTTGGCCTACACAAACCGTTGAGCGGAATATTCACCGTACTTTTCTCCGTTTTCAAGTCAATGAACGTGGGGTTCTTTCCATGACCTCTTTTTTCTGTAACACCTATAATATTAACCACAATAAAATAAAGATTACAGCTCCTGATGATAGTTTTGCTGAAACACCCATAGCACAAGAAACCTATCAAACAACTGATTTAGGTACAAAAATAGAACAAGCCGATTTTAAACAAGGGGAAGATGGCGGAGTCTTAAATTTCATCTATCTAAATGCAGATAAAACCTTACGAGTGGCTTACATAGGAGATAGAACCTTTAATACAACCCTATTAGTTGCAGATAAAAAAGCTTTGGTTGGTGTATACGACTTAGCCGTTATTCTATCTGCTCTTGAAGATATACGGGTAAAAAAAGAAGAAGCAAACTTAAAAATTCGTTTTGTCAAACAAAAAATGGAAGAAAGAAAAGCAAAAGAAGCTGAAATGACGCAATAAGCAAACGCTTCCAATTCGTCTACCTTATTATAACGGGTATAACAAAAGACACAGAGAAATTACCCTCCACCATATAAAACACTTCATTCCCTTTTCAGTTGGAATGAAGTGTTTTGAAATGTCATATCCTTTTAATTGGAAGGAGAAAAATGTATAACAACCTCTTAATAAGACCTATTATAACTTCTTTAAAGCCTGCTTAATAACTTGCTCAACAGTAAGCCCGGTATTTTCTTTAAGAATTTTATGTACCACTTTTTGAGAGGCATGAGCCGAAAATCCCAACATCTTCAATGCCGCCACAGCCTCATCTTGAATTTCAACATCCATAGATTGTCCCATAAGATCCATAGCCTTTTTAGCATCCAAACCTATTGCATCAATTTTATCTCTCAAATCCACTATAATACGTTCAGCCGTTTTTTTCCCTACTCCTTTTACCGTTGTAAGCAATGAAACATTACTAGTTCCAATAGCAGAGATTACCTCTTCCGGACTCAATGTAGAAAGCACCATACGTGCCGTATTTCCCCCAATACCGGAAACCGTTATCAGCAACAAAAAAAGCTCCCGCTCGTCTTGAGTTGAAAAGCCAAACAAAATATAAGCATCTTCCCGAATGGCCTCATAGATAAATAACTTTCCCTGTTTCTTGCCTTGAAGGGCAGTAAACGTATTCAAAGAAATATTTATATTATAACCTATGCCATACGATTCCAGTATAACCGTTGTTGGAGAAAGCTCTACTATCTCTCCGGAGATATATTCAATCATCTTATTTCATTTTAATTTGGGATTTTTAAACTAACTCCCTGCGTATAAAAGTCTTTTGAACCCTTAAGAGTGAAGGATTTTAATTAGTTTTGTAACAAACTTAAGAAATATATGTGTAACGAAACCAGCAAAATCATGAAAAAAGTAAGAGTTGCCATTGTAGGTTATGGAAACATAGGTCGTTATGTCCTTCAAGCATTAGAGTCTGCACCCGATTTTGAAATTGTAGGAGTTATTCGTCGTTCCACTTCCGGAAAACAACCTATTGAGCTTCAGGCTTATCAAGTTGTAAAGAATATAAGTGAACTAAATAAAGTTGATGTTGCCATTCTGTGTATTCCAAGTAGAAAAGTATCAAGCTATGCACAAGAATACTTAAAGCTGGGCATTCGTACTGTAGATAGTTTTGACATTCATTCTCAGATAGCAGATTTAAGAGAAGAATTAACTGATACCGCTACAAAGCACAATACAGCATCCATCCTGTCAGCAGGCTGGGATCCCGGAAGTGATTCCATAGTCAGAGCTCTTTTACAAGCAGCTGCACCGCAAGGGATTACATACACCAACTTTGGACCGGGTATGAGTATGGGGCACACTGTTGCTGTAAGAGCCATACAGGGAGTAAAGAAAGCACTCTCTATAACTATTCCGGTTGGAACCGGCATTCATCGCAGGATGGTTTATATAGAATTAGAAGAAGGAGCCTCATTCAAAAGGGTATCTGATGCCATAAAAAAGGATGACTATTTCATTAACGATGAAACGCACGTGAAAGAGGTGGCTTCTGTTGATGATTTAATTGATATGGGACACGGCGTTCATATTGTACGCAAAGGGACTTCCGGAACAACTCCTAATCAACTATTTGAATTTAAGATGACCATAAACAATCCTGCGCTAACAGCACAAATACTAGTATCATCTGCTCGCGCGGTAATGCGTCAACAACCGGGAGCTTACACCCTTATAGAGATTCCTTTAATTGATTTCCTCCCGGGCGACAAAAAGGAGTGGATTCAAAAATTGGTATAAACTTTCTATAACGCACAGAAACACACTATTAGATTTCTTTAAAATAGGTCTGGGACAAACACCTTGTTTGTCCCAGACCTATGCCCCTTCTCTCCCAGACCCATGAACACTTTGTCAGGGACCCCGCAAATTTACATGAAACAAGAGTCTAATTCAATTCTAAAAAAGCAAAAAAAAGAGGCATCAATTTTTTGACACCTCTGAGCTCTTCTTTTGAAATACTATCGTATATAAGAAACTTTTCCCGGATCACGAGGCTTAGCTGCCGGACGCTCATTCTTATACCCCATAGCAATGGCAATGGAAAGTTCGTGTGTATCAGGTAACTCTAATTGTGCAAGCAAAGCTTCATCTTCCACCAAATAACGAGGTAATCCACCTAAAACACAAGTACCAATATCCATAGCTTCTGCGCTTAATAATATATTCTGCACCAATAAACCACAGTCCATTTCACTCATGGCATTATTCTTATCGCGTGCTACAAAAATTACAGTTGGAGCATTATGATAAATGCTAAACTTAGGATCTTCAAATGAAGAAAAATCTTTATCTGGGTTCTTTTTAATTGAAGATTCAACAAATCCTTTATTCATGCTTTTTAAAAGATCTTGATTCTGAACAACCCTAACCTGCCAAGATTGTTTATTCATTGCACTAGGAGCATTAATGGCACATTTCATAATGACATCAAGTTGCTCTTGCTTTAGTTGATCGGGCAAATAAGAGCGAACGCTTCGACGACTTAATATGTTTTCTATAACTGCTTCTTCTTTATTAACATCCGACGGGGTTTGCTCCGTTTTTGTACCACCTGTGCAACTCATTATTCCTACGGTTAAAAGTAAAATTAAAGTGATTTTCTTCATGATTTCAACTATTTAAAGGTTACCTATTTTGACTGTTTATAAATATACAAAAAAATGAATAGAATATAAACTTCTACTATAAAATCGCATTAAAAATTATAGGCTATTCCTACCCCTATCATCTCTTTAAACTGAACCTTGGCTCCTCCTTTTACCTTGCCATCATCATCAAACTGTTTAACATCATCATCATACTTCAGAGTAGTTTGAATGGTTGCTGTAAGAAATTTATTTATTTTCATACTAATTACATTCTCCCAATTCACATCAATATTTCCGAAATTATGATTGTAAGCAGTAAAGAAATCGGCTTTAGAAATCAAATCCACATTAGTCATTAACTTCATAGATAAGTTGGCTTTTAGATAAGCACCAAATTCACCTTTGAATTTGTCGCCTGGATCAACCCCAAATGCACCTAAATCCGAAAGATAATCATCTTGTACAAAAGTCATTTTTCCGGTAACAGGTGACATAAATAAAGAGAAGTTATCTGTTGGTTTATAGTCAATACCTAATGCAATATTTGTATAGGCGGGAGCAAAGAATTTTGAAATATAATTCTTATCATCGGAATTCTTGTATCCTTTATCAAATTGGGTCTTAAAGTCAACTAAGGCACTTAAATACCATTTGGGTGCCAACTCATATCCAACTTTAGTAGATAGCTCTAATTTATCAACACTTTTAACCCAACTATTTTGCTTTGTATACGTGGTTCCATAATCTGAAGCAAATTCATTGTCCCAAACATATTTACCATACTTGTAATGTGCACTTAAATTGAGATAGATGTTACCGGCTACTGTATTATCTCCTCCGGAAGACCAGTTTACTAACGATGTTTGCGATAGGTTTAATCCTGTGATACCTTTAATGGTCCATTTTTTAGCATCAGCCTCTTCTTGAGCTGAAACATTAAAAACCATCAATAATGAGAATAGAAATAAACTACTAAATCTTTTTATTTTTTCTGTTTTCATATTTGAAAATATTATACTAATAATTTATAATCGCCAAAGTAAATAAAAACAGGAAAATAGTAAAAATGTTTATATTATTTTAAATTTAGTAATTTTAATTCTTCGTATAGAGCTTCTAACCAATCAAGATGGTCTTGAGTAGCTATTTGAAAATTCCCGGAAAAATTTTGCCGGTCTATGGACTGAACCAGCACTAATTCATTATTGACTACCAATCCCCATTCTGATTCTTGAGGTAATGAACCGTGCGTTTTCAACTCCTCAATTTTTTCTTTTTTTAGTGCTATTAAAATAGCTCCATAATTGAATTTTTCATGGTTGATTAACCGAATGGTTTCCACATCCGACCAAAGGATAATAGGATTCGCCATTAAATGATAAAGATCTTCTTCATGGCTTAATTTTCTTTCAATAGTTCCCTCATCCTCACTGATTGCATACCAACCTGTAGCTAACTCTACTTCATCAGTTCTACCCTGTAAAGTATCTCTTTGAGCATAAGCCCAGGAAGTAGTCAATAAAAAACAAATTAAAAGAACACTATATATGGATTGAGTCTTCATAATGCACCACTTTATTGCAAGATTGTCGATTTGATGTACTGCAACTTGGCAGCAAATTCCAATTGTAACAAATTAAGCTCTCCCCTGTAATAATCCGTCCAATCTTCTTTAAAAATCCATCTTGGGATTCGAAGCATACTTCTTGAAACAGAATGTGAAGGATTAATGATATCAGGAGCAATGACATAATTTAGTTCAATCACTTCTCCTTTCTTTTCATAAACCATTTTAATTTCATAGTCATTTTCCAGCTCAAATGTTCCTTTCCAAAGCTCAGATGGGGTTTCTTTATCATAAACAATCAGATTACCTTTATCTCTATCACGATAAATAAGCTTATAACCACCACCTTTTTCTACCGGAAAAGGTTTTTTAGCTAAATCTTCTTCTATCTCTTTTTTTACTTTCTCGTCATCGATACGAACCTGATTCTCTAATCCGGTTACCTGCATAAAGACCTCTTTCTCCGATATGATGACATAAAGGCCAACCACTTGTTTGGCGTTATCTCTTACCACCAAATTCAAGTCTCCCGTTATCCCCTTCCCTATTAAAACCACTTTATCATCATGCACTTGAGCATCTAACAGACTTTCATCACCCACAATCACTTCATAAGGACTTTCTCCTGAAATGATTTTCAAACCAAATATTTCCTCCGGATAAATCTCAACTACTTTTTTTTCAAGTTCTAAAGGAGCAGGATCACTACTGCTGCTACTACAAGCCATACTACCTATCAGCAACAAACATAAACCTCCTAATGTAAACAAACACTTTTTTATATGATTCATCTTTTTACTTCCTTTTCATTCTGGTTGTCTTTACAAACAAAAACAGACAACAATTAAACCTATATCTTCAAAAATACTTTTTTCCTTATGATCTGCCATAATAAAAGTGAATTTTAATTCTTATTTTTAGTTTTATTGATTTCTATAAAACAAAATTCAAAACAAGAAGCCTAATTATTTTTTGAAGGAATTCTTCTTACTTCATATATAATTTGTAAATTAGGAATTAAAGAGAATTTCACTCAAGTATTACATTAAAGTCGGTAATAATTTATGGAGAAGAGCACAATAAAAAAAACGATTATCGTTAACTATGGAGATGAAAAAATAGGTAAATCTACCTCTATTCGAGGGGTATATAATGAGCTTCAAAAAAAATACGAAATTAAAGAACTTCGTGAAGTAATAAGAGGCAAACAACCGGATAGTGACATTAGTGCTCTTTTTGAAATCAACGGAATAAAGTTTGGTCTGGAGAGTCAAGGAGAGCCTGATTCTCGTATTTTTGACTCCTTAAATGAGTTCCTTGAAGAAGAGTGCGATCTTATCATTGTTTCTTGCCGAACCGATGGAGAGGTGATGAAAAAGATTAAGTCTTTAGAAAATGAAGGCTACCGCATAATATGGACACAAAATTACCTTTGCAAAGGTTGTGGTAAAACACTTAATTTACTCAACTCCCTCTATGTATTAAACATCATTGTAATGATTCATTATATTTTGAATGGAGATTTATGATTTTCAAAAGCTTAAGTGTTAAAATAAGATCCATCGCTTTATTTTCATGAATTTCCCTTCCCTTTTCTATTGGATATAAAATAGAATACTAGTATATTTGTACAAGTAATACATTAATCAAGGGGTGCTGTCAAAGGCTGAGATTATACCCTTTTAACCTGATTCGGATAATGCCGACGTAGGAATGACTCTTCTTTCATACATACCTTGATTGTATTTAAATCAACAAATCAATAGGTATGTTTTTTATTTTAAATCGGTAGCATTTACAAAACCATCCCCTAAATAAATAAAAAATGATGAACCTGTTTTCTTGTTGAAGTTTAATTAACAAATAAGAAAAAATGACAGTTTATCTAAATGAAAAACCAGTTGAGATAACAAACAACATGACGTTATCCGACTTTCTGGTTAAACAAAAGATTCCTTCTCAGGGTGTTGCAGTAGCCATTAATCAAAAAGTCATCCCTCGCGATCAGTGGAAATCAACTCTGCTTGCCGATCAACAGAGCATTCTCTTAATTCATATTGTTTCGGGAGGATAATACCATGAAATTAATCGTTATTACAACAGATTCATTCTTTCAGGATGAGGCAAAAGCCATTAATACTCTATTCAAAGAAGGACTAAGAGTTCTTCACCTAAGAAAACCTCACTCTAAGCAAGAAGAACTTAGTTTACTTTTGGAACAAATCAAGACACAATACTTGAATAGGATAGTGCTACACGACCATTTTGAGTTGGTAAACAAATATCAACTGAAAGGTTATCATTTAAATCAAAGAAACAACAACCCCAAGGAAAAGCATACAGACCAAACAATTAGTCGCTCTTGTCATCGTTTTGAAGAATTACAAGAAAATGATGCTTACGACTACCTCTTTTTGAGCCCTATATTTAATAGCTTGTCAAAACCGGGATATAAAAAAACTTTTACGGAAGAAGAACTACTCCGGGCCAAAAAAGAAAATTGGATTCATGAAAAGATCTATGCCTTGGGTGGTATAACTCCATCCAATTGCTCTTTAGTGCAGAAATATGGCTTTGGAGGTATTGCTGTCTTAGGTTATCTCTGGAGTAATTACAAAGAGGATAAAGATTTAAGTCAACTTATTCACCGTTTCCAGAAACTCCAACAAATTGAAGAAGCATTATGAAAGGATTACTATTTATCTCTCACCAGACCTCAAAATATTCCACATTGGATTCCATACGATTAGCTTTAGCAGGTGGATGCAAACAAATTCAATTGCGAATGAAAAACTCCTCGCATAAAGAAATTTTAAGCACAGCCCAAGCAGCTTTAGATCTTTGTAAAAGATATGATGCGGATTTATTCATAAACGATGATGTGTCTATATGTAAAGAAATAAAAGCTCAGGGAGTACATTTAGGTAAAAAAGATTTACCTCCCTCAAAAGCTCGTAAAATACTCAACAAAGGCTCAATCATAGGAGGAACCGCAAACTCTTGGAAAGATGTTCTTTATCTTCAGAATGAAAATGTTGATTACATAGGTTTAGGGCCCTATCAATATACTACTACCAAAAAAAACTTATCTGCCATACTGGGGTTAAACGGATATAAACAAATTCTAGCTCTCTGTCACAACAACAAAATAGAAATTCCCATTTTAGCCATTGGAGGCATTACAACTGAAGACATTCCCCTACTTCTTGAACTGGGAATCTCAGGAATAGCGCTATCATCTACCATTCTAAAAGCAGATAACCCAATAGAAGAAACAAAAAAAGTTATAAGCATAATTCAAAAAACAAAAAAATGAAACTATTAAAAATCGGGGATAAAACATTTAAGTCCCGCTTGTTTCTTGGAACAGGTAAATTCGGATCAAACGAGATTATGGCAGAAGCAATTATTGCCTCACAAACAGAACTGGTTACAGCTGCCATGAAACGTCTTGATTTACAAACCGGAACTGATGATATGTTGAAACACATCAATCAACCGGGAGTACAGTTATTACCTAACACCTCCGGAGTAAGAAATGCAAAAGAAGCCATTTTTGCAGCACAAATGGCTCGGGAGGCTTTTCAAACCAATTGGTTGAAACTGGAGATTCATCCTGATCCTCGATATCTACTGCCTGATCCGGTAGAAACACTTAAGGCAACTGAGGAGTTGGCTAAAATGGGCTTTATCATTCTTCCTTATATTCAAGCTGACCCTGTTCTTTGTAAACGATTGGAATCGGCCGGTGCGGCAGCTGTTATGCCTCTAGGAGCTCCCATAGGAACAAATAAAGGACTATTAACCAAGGAATTCCTGAAAATAATCATAGAGCAAAGCACTATCCCTGTTGTTGTAGATGCAGGTATTGGTGCTCCCTCTCACGCAGCCGAAGCAATGGAAATGGGAGCGGATGCCGTTTTAGTAAATACAGCCATAGCTATCGCCGGCGATCCCGTAAGTATGGCAAATGCTTTTAGACTCAGTGTCATTAGTGGGAGATTAGCCTATGAAGCAAGACTAGGAGAGGTTAGTGAATCAGCTCAAGCCAGTAGTCCATTAACGGCTTTCTTAGATTAAAAAGAAGCCGGGATTTGGACAAACAGTCTATTATTTCCTAAGATCTAACAGATTATTTTGATTCTTTATAAACCAAGATAGATGAACAAAACAATCAAGGAGATAAAAATGATTCCAAATCATTAAAAAACATAAAAACAAATAGAGATTATGAGTTTCAAAGAGAAGATAAATTCCTATGATTGGAATGAAATCACAAAAACAATAGCGAGTAAAACAACTCTCCAAGTAATTAATGCATTACAGAAGGAATATTTAAGTATAGATGATTTCATGGCCTTAATTTCACCTGCTGCAACTCCATATCTAGAGCAGATGGCTCAACGGAGCAAACAGCTTACGCAACAGCGTTTTGGTAAAACCATACAATTTTATATTCCGCTTTATTTAACCAATTCTTGCATCAATCACTGCATCTATTGTGGATTTAACCATAAAAACAACATTCACCGAATTATTCTTACCGATGAACAGATTCTACAAGAGGTGCAAGCCATTAAACAAATGGGGGATTTTCAACATATTTTATTAGTTACCGGTGAAAATCCCAAAGAAGCGGGAATTGACTATATAGAAAACGCTATTCGATTAATCAAACCTTATTTCTCTTCCATTTCAATAGAAGTTCAACCATTGAAGGAAGAAGAATATCAGCGTTTAACAGATAGTGGACTCAATGCGGTATATTGTTATCAGGAAACCTATAACAAGAAAAGATATCCAACTTATCATCCCAAAGGAATGAAGTCTAAATTCGATTGGAGAGTAGACTCTTTTGATAGAATGGGTAAAGCCGGGTTACATAAAATGGGATTGGGCATACTGATAGGCTTGGAAGACTGGCGTACCGATGTAACCTTTATGGCTACTCACCTACGTTATTTACAAAAAAAGTATTGGCAAACTAAATATTCTGTTTCTTTTCCTCGTATTCGTCCTCATTGTGGTGATGCGTTTCAACCCAATGTAATTATGAGTGATAAAGAATTGGCACAACTCATTTTTGCCTTTCGTATTTTTGATCCGGATTTAGAAATTACTCTTTCTACCCGAGAAAGTGAAAATTTTCGAAATCATATGACAACTTTAGGCATAACATCGTTAAGTGCAGGTTCCAAAACAGATCCCGGAGGCTACAAAGTCTATAAACAAGAATTAGAGCAGTTCGTTATTAATGACAATAGAACTCCGGATGAGGTTTTAAAGGCTGTAGAGTCACAAGGCTATGAAGTAATATGGAAAGATTGGGATTTAACATTGCAATGATTCATGGATAGATACAGTAGAAACAGATTAATTAAAGGAATCGGCAAAGAAGGACAAGAGGCATTAAGTCGGGCTAAAGTATTAGTAGTAGGAGCCGGAGGGTTAGGATCTCCTTGCCTACTTTATTTAGCTTCAGCCGGTATTGGCACATTAGGTATTGTAGAGTACGATAAAGTAGACATAACTAACCTTCAAAGGCAAATATTATACACAGAAGAAGACCTTTTTTTGCCAAAAATTGAGATTGCAAAGAAAAAGGTACAGGCCCTGAACAGCAAAATAAAAGTTCAAACTCATCCTTTTAAATTAAATGCCAGAAATAGTACCCCACTATTTGAGGACTATGATTTCATTGTTGATTGTAGCGATAATTTTGAAACCAAATATCTCATTAACGATATATGTGTTGAGATAGGTAAGCCTTTTTCTTTTGGAAGTGTAATTAGCTTGCAAGGACAAGCATTAACTTACACACCGGGGAACACCTCCTTAAGAACTGTTTTTGGCAATCCTCCCCATCCCAATAAACAAATAAAAGCAGCACAGGTTGGCGTATTGGGTTCTATGGCCGGCATCATAGGAAGCATACAGGCGACAGAAGTAATAAAGTATTTTACGAGATTAGAACGCTTACTCGTAAATCGTTTATTACTGATTAATGGAGGAGATTTCTCCATTCAAATTCTCAATGTGACCTAAGAAATTCTATCCGGAATCCACCAGATAAACCCTTTCTTTTCAACAAAAAGAGACTATATTTATCCCCAAAAAGAAGAAAAACCATATATGACATTAAAGAGCCACTCGAAAAAGGAAGGAAATAAAAGAACAAAAAGATCATCAGCGGCCAAATGGCACAAATGGATAGGCTTATTCTTTACCCTCTTCGTTTTGGTTTTTGCTATCTCAGGTATCTTCTTAAACCACCGCAAAGCCATCTCATCCATAGATATTCCGAGATCTTGGCTTCCCAAGGGTTATCAATATAGGAATTGGAATAATGCTTCAGTAAAAGGGAGCATTAAACTTTCTCCGGATTCCATCCTTCTTTTTGGAGGAAGCGGAATTTGGATCACAGATTCCACTTTTTCTTTTTTCGAACCATTCAATCAAGGCATAAAGAAAGGAGCAGATAATCAAATCACACACAATGTGCTTAAAACTTCTTCCGGAGATCTTTTTGCAGTTACAACTTTCGATTACTATCAATATGATTTCTCCACCAATTGTTGGAAAAATGAGTCTGATAAAATAAGAACAGATGAACGCTTAACAGACATAGCTTCTCACAATGACACTCTCATAATATTAAGTCGTTCGCATGGTTATATTTCACAACGCCCATATGAACATTTTGATAAAATCACATTGGCT
Source organism: uncultured Bacteroides sp. (assembly GCA_964522975.1). Classification (GTDB taxonomy): domain Bacteria; phylum Bacteroidota; class Bacteroidia; order Bacteroidales; family Bacteroidaceae; genus Bacteroides_E. Next base: position 12,980 of record CAZFXK010000019.1, read on the forward strand.
AATGTAGAAGGAGGTAAAAAAGAAATTTCGCTCTTCAAGACATTATGGACTTTTCATAGTGGCGAACTATTTGGATTATTTGGCAAACTGTTGGTCGATTTCTTAGGTATCATAACCATTATTTTATGTGTTACAGGATTGCTTTTATTTTTTACTCCCCAATTGATTCGGAGAAGAAGAAAAACAAAGAAATCTACCTTTACATTAGTCAAACTATTTAAGAGTTCTTTGTTATGGCATAACAAACCCGGTTCTACCCTGTTTTATTTGCTTCTTATTTTATGCCTTTCCGGAATGTTTTTACGACCACCTTTATTAATTTCCATTATAAAAGCCAAGCACAAACCACTATCGTTTACTACACAAGACAAGACCAATCCATGGCATGATAAATTACGCTGCATCCGATACGATGAATTCAATAAAGAATGGTTAATTTATACTTCTGATGGACTTTTAGCATACAAAAACATAAAAGGTATTCCCTCTAAAATAAAACACATTCCTCCCATAAGTGTAATGGGGTTGCAAGTATTTGAACCCCAAGACACTACAACTTGGATAATAGGATCTTTTAGTGGCTTATTTCATTGGGATAGACAAACAGGAGAAAGTCGGGATTATTTTACAGGTAAAATACCTGAACCACCTAAAATGGGACCGCCTGTGATATCTAATCCCATTAGTGGTTTTTCTTCTGATTTCGATAAGGATATTGTATTTAACTATTTTGAGGGAGCTCAAAGTAAAAGCAGCATTCCCCAAATGCCTAAACAGGTACAACAAGCTAATATGTCTCTATGGCATGTTTGCTTGGAAGCACACACCGGACGTATCTATACCTTTCTTCCGGAAATTATAATCGCACTTTTTATTCCTATTTCTGGTATTCTCTTTTTAATCATCTTAATTTCAGGCTATATTCTATACCGAAGAAGATATAAAAGACCAAAGAAAAATATTTCATAATGATTCTTTTACTTAGTCGCATACAAAAAGAATAAGCCAGATAAAACGTTTAATTAAACGTTCTTTACATATCTTTGTTATCATCATAAGAGAAATTAATGGCACAAAGATTAATTTGTTACCTAACTGATTAAATCACCAATGATTAGTAGAATTCTCACTACATTTATTTTATTTTTACTTTCCTTCAATACACTATGTGCACAAAAATTGGAAGGAAGGATAACAGATCAAAATCAGAATCCCATAATGGGAAGTCTGGTATTAATCAGAGAAACTTATCAGGGGGTTGCCTGTAATGAAAAAGGAGAATTCCAAATCAACCTTAAACCGGGTAGTTATACGGTGGATTTTCGCTGCTTGGGATATAAAACCATAACCCAAACCATAAGCATAAAACGAGAAGAGAAGATTATCAGAGAAATTGTTTTAGAAGAAAATCCCATTGTATTAGAAGAAGTGTTAGTTATTGGAAAAGAGGATCCTGCTTATGAAATTATGAGAAAAACCATTGAAAAAGCACCTTATCACCAAAGCATTCTAAAAGAATATACAGCTGAATGTTATGTAAAAGGAAATCTGGAACTGACTAGAATAGGAAAGCTTGTAGATAATATGATTAGCATTGATGGTGCACACCCCTCTGATTTCAAGAATCATTTATTTATTCAAGAATCATTTAGCGAAATAAAATATAATGCGCCTGATCAATACGACCAAACAGTAAAAGCTTTTTCGAGTACGATTCCGGATAACTTTAATCCGGAACACGTAATTCCGCTAGCAATCAGTTCGCTTTATCTACCCCGTTTCTCAATACATATTTCCCCATTAAATCCTAATGCTTTTACCTATTATCGTTTTCGATATGAAGGATATTCCGAAGAAAAAGGGGAAACAGTTAATAAAATTAAAGTCATTCCAAAAGTTAACGATCCTGAACTGTTAAAAGGATATCTATACATTGCAGATAACAGTTGGGATATACGCCATGCCAATTTAACTTCCAATGTATTAGGAATAGAACAGCATATCAACATCAATTACGATAAAATAAAAGATATTGCTTATATGCCTACTACGTATAGTAATCAAATTAAAGCTAAGATTTTAGGTAGTGAGGGATATTTCAATTATTATGCATCCATTAAATATGTGGATTTCGTAAAGAATGATTCCATCACAGATAGTTCCGATAACCAATGGGTTATCACCCCTAAAAATCTGAAGAAAGGTCTGGAAATAAAGTGGGATGATTACTACAGAATAAAAAGTGATTCGTTAGCTACGCATCGAGATTCCACCTTTTGGAAGAATATTAGAAATACTCCGTTAAGTAGCAGAGAAAAACAGAGTTATCAAACACGAGATTCCATACAAAGGCACTTTGACAGGGTAAGAGATAATCCTAAGAATGCCAACTTCAAACCCATAGATTTACTACTCGGCGGAAAAATAGGAGGAGATTCAACGTTTGTTACCTTTACTCACGGAGGCATCCCCGGCATACTCCGAGATTATAATTTTGTTGATGGATATGGATGGGGCTATAAATTCTCTCTATCAAAAAAGATTAAACCTAAAAATAAGCTGACGATCACTCCGGAAGTTTATTATGCTTCAGCAAGAAAAAGTGTTATTTGGAGAGCGGACATGGAATATACCTATGCACCTCTTAAATTGGGGCGTTTCATCTTATCAGCAGGAGACATAACATCAGACTATAATCCGGTGGGGGTAAACAGACAGGACAATGGAATGAGCTCTTTTCTATGGGGACGGAATGCTTCGATGTTTTACAGAAATAAATTTGCACAAATTGCCAACCATATTGACTTAACTCATGCCTTAAGATTTTCAACCCAACTAAAATGGGCTGACCGGTCTCCTCTACAAAACAATAGAATCTTTAGTATTCTTAAAGGAACAAGAAAAGTGAAACCCAATTTGGAAGACCCTAATCATACCGATTTACTATCCTATTCGGTTGGGCTACAATACACTCCCCGCTATTATTACACTGTCTTTGGTGGACAAAAAAGATATGTTTACGCTAGTTCTCCCACTTTTTCCATTCATTATTCTGAAGCTTTCTCATCATTAAAAAGCAACAATGCCCAATTCAGAAGAATTGAGGGAACCATCTATCACGAATTTAAAACGAATCTTTTTTCAACACTGTCTTATAAAATCAATGGAGGCACTTTTATTGGATCCAGAAACAAAATGAACTTAGCCGATTATAAACATTTTGATGCAGCCGGAGATTTCATACTAATTGCCAAAACACCTTTCAATTCATTTATGTTACTAGATCCTTATGTAGCCTCAACCAAGGATTATTGGTTTTACTCTCATTTAAATTATCGAAGCAAATATATTCTGTTAACCCGTATCCCTTTTTTACAAGGAAAGTTCTTAAATGAAACGTTACACTTTAAATATTTATTTAGCCCCAATCAAAAAAACTATATAGAACTAGGATACTCTTTAGATCTCATTAAATCGTTATCTGTGGGAGTTCACTGTTCGTTTCATAAATTTAGATTTGACGATTTCAATGCTCGGATTTCTATCAGAATGGGATTCTTTAGTTCATTCAAATAAGAATGACTTTTCTTGTAGTTACGAACTAACTCTTTCCACGCGTAAAAGTAGCACCCACACTGGCAATTATTACACAAAGAATGGAAAACCACTGATTAAGAGTCAACATTTCATTCAAAAAAAAGAGTCCCGAAAGTGCTCCAAAGGCAGGTTGCAAACTTGTTAAAATACTAAATGTCTTAGTTGGCAATTTTTTTAAAGCAATTAAATCCAAAGTAAAAGGAATGGCACTTGATAAAAGAGCTACGCATAAAGCCAAACTAAAAAGTTTTCCATTTAATACACTAAATCCTCCACTCAACAAACCAAAAGGTAAAGCAATAAGAGCTGCAAATCCTGTAGCTATGGTAACTGCACTTCTTGCCGGCATATCTTGGGTAACTTGACCTCCAAAAAGAATATATCCCGCCCAAAAAACACCCGCCATAAAAGCCAAAAAAAGTCCCAAAAGGTCAACATCCGAATTATTCCAAGGTACAATAAGCGTTATTCCAACTGCAGCAAAGAAAAACCAAAGTAAATCCACTAAACGTTTTGAAAAGAAAAGAGCCAATAATAATGGCCCTAGAAACTCCACCGTAACACCTAATCCAATTGGAATCCGTTGAATAGCAAAATAAAAAAGAATATTCATCCCTGCCATACAAAAGCCATAAGACAAGCAACGAGCCCACTGTTTTGGACTTAAAGAAATAAGGTTAGGCCGATTTATAACGAAAAGTATGATAGCAGACAACCCTAATCGCAAAGAGCTTGTTGTTCCCGCGCCCAAAGCTGGGAATAATCGCTTAGCAACGGAAGACCCGCTCTGAACGCTTACCATTGACAGCAATGCTGCCGGAATAGGAGGAAAAGACTTTCTCATCAGATTAAATTCTCTTGAATTCAATTATGCTGCAAACTTAACTTAATTATTTCATTTCCGAATTCAACCGCCCCTTTAAAGTTCGGTCTGGGACCGACACCCCATTGGTCCCAGACCGAGGCAAGGTCGGTCCCAGAGAAACATTGCTTTGATCTGGGACCGACCTAAAATAAAATTAAATCCTTTAGAATAAGAAAGCCAAATGAAGAAAAATTCATTTGGCTTTCTTATTCTAATTATTTATAATTTTAATCAACTATTTCTGTAAACGAATAGGCATATTTTTAGGCACTAAAAACTTCATTATAACCCAACCAATCAAATAAGCAACAGCACAAATAGAGAATATTATAAAATATCCGGATTCTATTCCTTCGAAACCCATAAATTTCATTCCACTCATTTCTGAATAATCAAATAATTTTCCAGAACCTTTATTAATTAAGAAGGAACCAAAACCTCCAGCCATACCACCAATTCCTGTAACTGTTGCTACAGCAGATTTCGGAAACATATCACCAACTGTAGAGAAAATATTTGCAGACCAGGCTTGATGAGCTGCACCTGCAATACCAATGATAATTACAGGGAACCAATATGAAATATGCCCTAATGGTTGTGCAAATAAAGCTAATAATGGAAAAAACGCAAAAATTAACATAGCTTTCATTCTTCCACTATAAGGTTCCATCCCTTTCTTTTCAACAAAAAAAGTAGGTAGCCATCCTCCAAAAATAGCCAACAATGTTATAGCATATAACACAAAAATAGCTATTTGACTCTCAAGATCAGAGGATTTCATTCCATAGACTGAACTTAAATAGGCTGGGGTCCAAAACAAATAGAACCACCATACACCATCAGTCATAAACTTACCGATAACATAAGACCATGTTTGCTTAAATTTAAAACATTCAAGTAAAGACAATTCACTTTTTTCTTTCTTGGGATTCTTGTTTTTTTCTTCACTATCTTCCTCTTCTTCTTCTTGATCTTGATGAATATAAGCAAGCTCTTCTTTATTTACCCTCTTATTTTCCTCTGGTTTCTTATAAACAAATATCCAAACTCCCATCCATAAAAAACCAAGAGCACCTATAATGATAAAAGCCATCTCCCAACCAAATTTAGCAGCAATAAAAGGAATAGTTAAAGGTGCTAATAAAGCTCCTACTGTTGATCCAGCATTAAATATACTAGTTGAAAAAGCTCTATCTTTTTTAGGAAAATATTCTGCCGTTGCTTTTATAGCAGCAGGAAAGTTTCCAGCCTCACCAATAGCAAGAACCACTCTTGCAAATATAAACAATGTCACACTAACGCTAACCACGAGTCCTATGTCACTAACTGTTGCAATAGCATTTTTCGCTCCCTCAAAATTCACAAACCAATTCCCTGTAGTTATTCCTGATGTTGCAATACCACAAAAGGCATGAATACAAGCACCAATAGACCATATCCCAATAGCCCAAAGATAACCTTTCTTCGTATCCACTTTATCAATGAATCTTCCTGCGAATAGCATAGCTATGGCATAAATTAGTGAAAAGATTCCTGTTATATTTCCATAATCATCATTTGTCCAATGAAATTCCGGAGCAATAAAATCTTTCCAAGTTAATGACAGAACTTGTCTATCTAAATAATTTACCGTTGTTGCAAAAAAGAGCATTCCGCAGATAACCCAACGATAGTTTGTCATTTTGTTTTTTGTGTTGTGCATGATAAAAGTATTAAATAGTTTGTATTTTTCATTCAAAGAACGCAAGTTAAGAAAAAAAACAGAAAACTATCCGTCGGCGAACACAAAAAACAATTTTTACGGCTTTTTAGATAAAAAACACACGTAATAACAGTTTTATAATATTAAATTTGTTTATTAATTAGAAAAACTTAAATACAAATGTCATGAAGAAAAGCTTATTTTATTTATTCTTTTTAAGCATAATGCTCTGTGTATCCCCAAAAATCCTTTCCCAAAAAGTAAGTAAAGATTTACCTTGGTCACTAAAAATGGTAAAATCGGAAATAATTCGTAACCCTGAATCATGGCAATTAGACTTTCAGGATAAACTAAAATGGGATTACTGTCACGGGCTTGAACTCCAAGCAATGTTAGATGCATACAATATGTATGGTGGTAATGAAATTTTTGAGTATGCATTGGCTTATGCAGATACTATGGTAATGGAAAATGGTCAAATAAAAACGTATAGGCTGGAAGAGTACAATATTGATCGATTAAATCCAGGCAAATATTTATTTAGGATTTACGAGTTAACAAAAAAACCTAAATATAAAAAAGCGATTGATTTATTAAGATCACAATTAGATACGCATCCACGGAATGAAGATGGGGGTTTTTGGCATAAAAAGATTTACCCGCACCAAATGTGGTTAGACGGTGTGTATATGGGTTCTACTTTTTATGCAGAATATGCATTCCGAAACAATCAACCGGAAAGCTATCAGGATATCATAGATCAATTCTTACTGGCAGCAAAGCATACTTATGATCCAAAAACCAAGCTCTACAAACATGCTACTGATATTAGTAAACAACAAAGATGGGCTAATCCCGAAACAGGTCAATCAGCCCATTCATGGGGAAGAGCCATGGGATGGTACGCAATGGCTTTTGTGGATGCCTTAGACTTCATTCCTGCTAGAGAACCTCACCGAGATTCTTTATTAATTATATTTAAAGACATGATGGATCAAATCATAAAAATACAAGACAAAGAAACAGGTCTTTGGTATCAAGTTTTAGATAGAAGTGGGGATGAAGGTAATTATTTAGAATCTTCTGTATCAACAATGTTTGTCTATTCGCTATTGAAAGCCGTACGCAAAGAACATCTAGACCTTTCATACTTAGATGCAGCATTAAAGGGATATAACGGAATCATCAAACATCTAATTGAAGTAGATGAAAATGGAGTTATTTCCATTACTCAGGGATGTGCTGTTGCAGGATTAGGTGGAGAAAAAAATTACAGAATGGGGAACTACGAATATTACATCAATGAATTAGTTCGCTCAAATGACCCCAAAGCTGTTGGTCCTTTCATTATGGCTAGTCTTGAATACGAAAGATTTAAAAGATTGGGATTAATAAAATAAAAAACGATGAAACAGAACAGACTTTTTTTTGTCTTTGTGTTATTCATGTTCACTGCATTTTTTTATCCGCTCCATAGTCAAATAAAAAATGATACCCTTGTGGTCGCACGTGATGGATCTGGTGATTTCAGAACTATCACAAACGCCTTAGAAAGTATCAGAGCTTATATGGATTATACGGTTGTAGTTTACATAAAAAATGGATTTTATAAAGAAAAAATAATACTTCCTTCTTGGCTTAAAAACATAGAGTTAATAGGTGAATCTAAAGAAAAGGTAATTATTACTTATGATGATCATGCTAAGATTGACAATATGGGGACCTTTCGCACCTACACTTTAAGAATTGACGGTGACCGGATTAAATTGAAAAACTTAACTATAGAGAACAATGCTGCTCCCATAGCACAAGCTGTAGCATTGCATACTGAAGGAAGTTATTTAATCTTTGAGAATTGCAGATTTTTAGGAAATCAAGACACCTTATTTACAGGCAGAGAATACAGCAAATTACTTTTTAAAAATTGTTATTTAGAAGGTACTACTGATTTTATATTTGGAGGTGCAACAGCTTTTTTTGATTCGTGTGTCATACATAGCAAGCGAAATTCCTATATTACTGCAGCTTCTACCCCTAAGGATGCCCCCTATGGATATGTTTTTTATAACTGCACTCTAACAGCTCATAATGGAATAGACAAAGTGTTTTTAGGAAGACCTTGGCGTCCCTATGCATCTACGGCTTTCATAAAATGCAATTTAGGAGAACATATTCATCCGGAAGGTTGGCATAACTGGAATAACACAGAGAATGAAGCAACTGCTCGTTATTATGAATCAGATAATTACGGACCAGGGAGTAAAATTCAAAACAGAGTAAGTTGGGCAAAACTGTTGAATTCTAAAGAGGCTCAAACTTTTAATAAAAAACAAGTTCTAAAAGATTCTTTTTTCTTAGAATGATTGTTAAATCAGTTTTTACCAAATGAATAAAAACAATAGCCGTAGGACTTTATCCTACGGCTATTCTATATAATCAAAAAAAAGAAGTTTATTTATAAACCTAAGATTGAACGGGTATCAGAAGCAATCATATATTCCTCATCGGTAGGAATCACTGCTACTTTTACTTTTGAATCAGAGGTCGAGATCAACGCCTCATCTCCTCTAATTTTTTCATTAATACCCTCATCAAGATAAAGGCCTAAGTAAGCTAGATTCTTACAAACTGCTGATCTAAAAGAAGCTTGATTTTCGCCTACACCACCTGTAAAGACAATAATATCTACACCACCCATAGCAGCCACATAAGACCCAATGTATTTAATTACACGGTAAAAATACATCTCTTGAGCTAAGATAGCTCTTTTATTCCCTTTTTCAATGGCCGCATCAATCTCACGCATATCTGATGAAACGCCCGAAACACCCATTAATCCACTTTCTTTATTTACTAAATCGGATATTCCTTGCGAATCTAAATTCTCTTTATCCATTAAGAAAGTAAGTACTCCGGCATCAATATCACCTGAACGAGTACCCATCATTAGACCTTCAACCGGAGTTAATCCCATAGAAGTATCCATTGATTTACCATTTTCTACTGCGGTTATTGATCCTCCATTACCTATATGACAAGTAATTATTTTCTTTCCCTCTACTTCTGTATCCAAAAACTCACAAACCCGTTTTGCCACATAGCGATGACTTGTTCCATGAAACCCATAACGACGCACACCATATTTTTCATACATTTCATAAGGAATAGCGTACATAAAAGCATAATCAGGCATCGTTTGGTGAAAAGCAGTATCAAAAACAGCAACTTGTGGAACTTTGGGTAGCACTTTAGATATGGTGCGGATTCCTTTTAAATTTGCAGGATTATGCAAAGGAGCCAAATCAGAACAGATTTCTACTTCTTTAATTACTTCATCTGTAATCAATACAGAAGCATTAAATTTTTCACCTCCATGCACAACCCGATGACCAACGGCAGAAATTTCATCTAACGAATCAAGGCAACCATACTCCGAAGACACCAAAGTATCCAGTATGAACTTAATTCCTTTGGTGTGTTCAGAAATTGATTCTTCTAAAATAGCATTCTCACCATTGGCTTGCTTCAATTTTAGAAAAGAACCATTAAGTCCTATTTTTTCGATACCCCCTTGGGCAACTACTTCACGACTGTTCATTTCGAACAGTTTGTACTTTATAGATGAACTTCCACAGTTCAACACTAAAATCTTCATATCTATTTCTTTGCGTTATTTTGACTAATTGCTTGGTTTGCCGTAACTGCAATCATTACATAAATATCATTCACAGAACATCCCCGAGATAAATCGTTTACAGGAGAAGCAATGCCTTGCAATACAGGGCCAATGGCAACCGCATTACCTAAACGCTCAACCAGTTTATAACCAATATTACCCACTTCAAGATTCGGAACAATCAAAACATTCGCTTTTCCTGCTATAGGTGAATCAGGAGCCTTGCTCTTACCTATTGATGGAACTAAAGCAGCATCAGCTTGCAACTCTCCATCTATGGCCAATGTAGGATCTAAAGCCTTAGCTTTCTTAACACTTTCTATGACTTTATCAATGACTTCATGCTTTGCAGAACCTTTTGTTGAAAAACTTAACATTGCCACTTTGGGCTCATCAATTCCACCAACTGCTTTTGCAGTTTGTGCAGAACAAACTGCAATTTGAGCTAATTGATCGGCATCCGGAACCGGAGTTACTGCCACATCTCCTATAACTATACGACCATTCACTCCATAATCCGGAGCCTTAGTCATCAGTAACATAACCCCCGACACAGTAGTTATTCCAGGCTGAGTTCGGATAATTTGCAAAGCAGGACGTAACACATCACTTGTCAAGTTTCGTGCTCCGGCCAATAAGCCGTCTCCGTCTCCATTTTTTACCATCAAACAACCTAAGTATAAAGGATTCAATACAAGCTTTTTTGCTTCATCAATAGTCATCCCTTTCTTTTTTCTCAATTCATAAAGCAATTGAGTATACTCTTCTTTTTTAGGATGATTTTCAGGATCAATAATCGTAGCCCTATTTATATTGGCAATGCCTAATCTGTCAGCTTCTCTCTCTATCTCATCCGGATTTCCAATGAGAATGAGTTTGGCTATTTCTTCAGTAAGTATAAGATTGGCTGCTCTTAAGGTTCTTTCCTCAGTACCTTCAGGAAGAACAATGCGTTGAGGATTTGCTTTAGCTTTCTCAACAAGTTGTTTAATTAACTCCATTTTATAGTCTATTTTATATTATTTTTATTTAGGATTGAAAGAAAGTTATAATCATACAAATATAATCAATATTGCTATGTATACATAGCAATATTGATTATATTTTTCGCTTTTCACGAAAGTTTATTTTTAATGACCCTAAAAATTAATATACACTAAAAAGTGTAGTAATTTCGCACAATTATAACAAAATGAAGCTTTTTGTTGTTATTGCATATAACAATATAATAACAGTAACTATTCTATATGATTAATTTTAAAGACATAACATTACAAGATAGAGATTTAATTACCTCCTACACACAAAATAGTAATCGGAAAAATTGTGATTTATCCTTTTCCAACCTCTGTAGTTGGCGCTTCTTATACGACACACAATTTGCCGAAATAAATGGATTCATCATCTTTAAATTCTGGGCTCAAAAACAATTAGCCTATATGATGCCCGTAGGAAATGGTGACCTTAAAAAAACAATTAAGCAAATGATGGAGGATGCAAAAAAAGAGGGAGATCCTTTTGTCATGCTTGGAGTAAGTAGTGAAATGAGAGAAGAGCTAGAAGCCATCATGCCTCACACTTTTGCTTATACCATTGATAGAGATTATGCTGATTACATCTATTTAAGAGAAAATTTAGCGGAGTTAAAAGGACGAAAGTATCAACAAAAACGAAATCACATCAACCGATTCATTAATGCACATAATGAATTTGAATTTGTACCCATAACTACTCCTGAACACATTAAGGATTGTCTTCATTTTGAAGCAGAATGGTGTAAACAAAATAATTGTGACCAACACGAAGGAACAGGAAACGAAAGAGAATCCATCATATATGGGCTTAATCATTTTGATGAATTGGGATTAAAGGGGGGAATACTATATGCAGATAGAAAAGCGGTTGCTTTTACCTATGGCATGCCAATAAATCAAGACACGTTTGGAACACACGTTGAGAAAGCAGACTCCACAGTGGAAGGTGCTTATGCCATGATTAACCGCGAATTTGCCCGATATATACCGGAACAATATAATTACATCAATAGAGAAGAAGATTTGGGCATTCCCGGCTTACGTAAAGCTAAGCTCTCTTATAACCCGGCTATCATTTTGGATAAGTATCTGGTATCCCTGCAAAAAAACTCTATAGACGAATTTGAATGGTGACGAATGAATTAATGAAAGCAGAAGTACGGAAACTTTGGGATTGTTGTTTTAACGATAATCCCGAGTTTACTGACCTTTATTTTTCTAAACGATATACGGATAAAAGAAATATAGCTATAGAAAAAGAGAATAAGGTAATATCCGCATTACAGCTTTTGCCTTATCCCATAACATTCTATAAGTCCATTTTACAATCTTGGTATATTTCAGGAGCGGCAACTTATCCGGAATATCGCAATCAGGGAGTAATGAAAGAATTAATACGCAAATCGTTTTATCGCATGCAACAAAACGATATTCCACTCTCAACGTTAATTCCGGCTGATGACTGGTTATTCAACTATTATGAGAAAAGTGGCTTTGCAACGGTTTTTTATTCTGCCACACAGATTACTAAAAAGTCCGATTTTATTCATCCTCCTTCCAACACATATAAAATAAAACTACAAACTGAATACAATAAAGAGATTCAACATTATTTAGATAAAAAACTAAAAGAGAAAAAATCTGCAATTTTACACCCCAAAAAAGATCTCGAGGTGGTTTTAGCCGATTTATCTTTAGTGAATGGATTTATAATCACTTTAGAAAAAAAGGATAAAATTGTAGGACTTGCCATTGTATGGAGAAAAGAGGATAGGGCTTATATCAATGAGCTACTAACAGATTCAAAAGAAATAGAAAGAGAACTTTTTTATTATCTGTTTTCTAAAAATGTCAGCGAAATCCACAATATTCAAGCCTCAAATCAGAAAGAGGGTAAACCTTTGGGGATGCTGCGTATCATCAATGTAAAACAGATATTAGACATATACGCTGCCGCCAACCCGGAGATATCTCTCCAATTTAACTTAACAGATCCTTTACTAGAGGAAAATAACGGTTTTTATGATTTAAGAAATGGAACTTGCAATATAAACTCAATTCAAAAGGATGCCAATCATAAAACATTAACGGAATTAACAAAGGAACTGTTTATTCCATTAAATCCACACATGAGCTTAATGCTTAATTGAAAAAACACTAAACAAGTCACTTAATGTTAAGTACGCTCCGAGAGAAGTCCCTCTAACTCTTCTGCATTTATATTAATATGAAAACGACCTTGATTTGCAGCTGAAATATGTCCGGTTTCTTCAGATACGATAATAGCACAAGCATCGGTCTCTTGTGAAATACCCATTCCCGCACGATGTCTTAAACCAAAACTCTTAGGGATGTTTTGACTATGCGATACCGGTAAGATACATCCTGCAGCTTTTATCCGTTTTTTGCTTATAATCATTGCCCCATCGTGCAACGGACTATTCTTAAAAAAGATGTTTTCTATCAATCGCTGATTAATATCGGCATTAATAATTTCTCCTGTTTTTACCACATCATCCAAAGGAAAGGTACGTTCAACCACAATTAAAGCCCCTACTTTCTGTTTGCTCATACTAAGACAAGCCATTACAATAGGCATATATTCGCTTTCCTTAGGGCCCGGTTTTCCATTTCTTGTAAAAAACCGCAACATTGCACTTGCGTGTCGTTGCGACCCCAGAGTCAAAAGAAAACGTCGTATTTCATCTTGGAATAGAACAATCAAAGCAATAGCACCCACACTGACCAACATATCGAAGATGGAACCCAGCAAGCGCATTTCCAATACATAGGAAACAACAATCCAAATCAAAATAAAAATCAAGATACCACTAAACACATTAATGGAACCCGAAGACTTCATTAATTTATACGTATAGTATAATAACAAAGCAACAGAAAGGATATCTAAAAAATCTTTTATTCCAAAATCAAAAAACACGATATCTTCTTTTAATTAATTATCTCTTAGTCTGCTTCATGGTTTCAACAATCTCAATGGCCTCCATGGCTTGTTCTACATCGTGAACACGTAAAATCTGGGCTCCTTGTAATAAAGCTATTGTATTCAATACAGTTGTACCATTCAATCCCTCATTCGGCGTTTTCTTTAATAATTGATATATCATAGACTTCCTTGAAAAACCCACTAGAACAGGTAATTCAAAAAGAGAGAAATCACTAATATAATTTAATAACTCATAATTGTGCGCTAAATTCTTACCAAAACCAAAACCGGGGTCTAAAATAATGTCATTTACTCCTAACTGACGTAAGTTATCTATCTTCTGAGCAAAATAAAGGAAAATATCTCCTATTACGTGATCATAAATTGGATTATCTTGCATCGTTTGTGGAGTCCCCTTCATATGCATCAAAATATAAGGAACCTGTAAATCGGCTACCGTTTGAAACATATTTTCATCTAGAGTACCCCCTGAGATGTCGTTTATGATTCCTACACCATATTCTTCTACACACATTTTGGCTACATCTGCCCTGAAAGTATCAACAGAAAGAATGAGCGGAGAAGAAGAGAAATTTCTTGAAATAAGAGATAATGCCTTTCGCAAACGTTTCATCTCTTCTTCTACAGATATATTCTCTGCATTGGGACGAGAAGAATAGGCTCCTAAATCGATAATGGATCCTCCCTCATCAATGATTTCTTTTGTGCGATTAATGATGTCTTCATCACTCTCTTTTCTACTGGACGCATAAAAAGAATCCGGAGTGATATTTAAAATCCCCATAACTCTGGGTTTCGACAAATCTAATAACTTACCGTTAATATTTAAGGTTTGTGGAACTTCTAAACTCATAGTTTTATTCAATTGAAATGATATCTACAAATGTAAATAAAAATATCGTTCTCATTAGAAATTTATCGATTATCTTTGTAATACAAATCGAAAGAAACATGAATATCGCCCATTTATACTCCATTTTCTTATCTTGTTCTGAAATAATTACCGATAGTAGATCTTGTAAAAAAAATGCACTTTTCATTGCATTAAGAGGAGAATCTTTCAATGGAAATGCATACGCAGCCATCGCATTATCCAATGGTTGTGCTTATGCTCTGGTAGATGATAAGAAATATTATAATGCAGATGATGATCGCTATCTATGGACTGACGATTGCCTCAAAACTTTACAACAATTAGCCAATTATCACCGTAAGCAATTGAATCTACCAGTTTTAGGCATTACCGGAACTAATGGAAAAACCACAACAAAAGAACTGATTGCAAAAGTATTAGCATCACACTATTCTGTACATTATACACAGGGGAATTTAAATAACCACATTGGAGTACCTTTAACCCTACTACAACTTAAACCTCAACATGAATTTGCTATCATTGAAATGGGGGCTAATCATAAAGGAGAGATTAAAGAACTAGCAGAAATAGCGGAACCCAATTACGGATTAATCACTAACATTGGCAAAGCTCACATTGAAGGGTTTGGATCAATAGAGGGGGTAAAACGCACAAAAGAAGAGCTATATATCTTCTTGTCTCAACAAAAAAACAGTTTAATCTTTCGTTTTACAGATGATAATAACTTAAAAGAATTAAGCAAGAATAAAGATTTCAACCAAATCACCTACGGTATAGAAAAAGAAGGAGATATAACAGGTAGAGTGACCTCATTAACTCCTTTTCTCCATTTTGAATGGAAAAGAAAGGATGATTCCGACTATCACCAAGTAGATACTCAACTTATAGGTAGTTACAATCTTCCCAATTTTTTAGCGGCTGTCAGCATTGGACTTTACTTTAAGATTCCTTCACAAGACATCAACCAAGCATTAAGCAACTATACGCCTCAAAACAATCGTTCTCAACTAAAAAAAACAGAAAAAAACACCTTAATCATTGATGCTTATAATGCAAATCCTACTAGTATGCAAGCCTCTCTAAAGAATTTTATGGAATTGCCTCAACCTCATAAAATCGTCATTCTAGGTGCAATGGGTGAACTAGGCTCTATTAGCCAAGAGGAACATAGCAAAATTCTTAATTTAGTGGAAAAGGCCCATTTTGAAGAAGTATTCCTTGTGGGGCAAAACTTTAAAAGCCTAGAATCTAAATATCCTAGCTATTTAACCACTGAAGAGTTGATTCAACATCTACAAAAACATCCTCTTCAAAATAAAACTATACTCATAAAAGGATCAAGAAGTGTACATCTGGAGAAGATACTCTCCATTCTTTAAGCAAACCATTTAGTCTCTTTTCATCTCTATAAAATACAAAAATGGAAGGTCCCAGACCGAGGGGTGGTTTAACCCAGACCTAGCGGGTAAAGGTCTGGGTCAAATGCCTTGTCGGTCTGGGACCAAACTAAAATAAGCTATAATTACATATTAACTCGCTCTGTCGTGATACAACAAACCCTCCTATCTTCATTTTGGATGAAT